>CAZITS010000038.1:0-15085 GCA_964542185.1 uncultured Pirellulaceae bacterium | reverse complement strand
CAGGACATCAAATTTTTTGAAGCTATCCAATGAATATTTCTTGCCGTCAATCCCAGGTAGAGATTTCCACTGTGGTCCCGGATCAGAGATTTTCAGTACCGGGTTATATTTACCGGCACGAATTTGTCCGCAGGTCAGCAGCCACATCGCGCCCACTGCCAAACCAAACCTGCAGAAACCAAACTTTACCCCAGTCATGCGGTTACTCCCTGTATACCGTTAACGAATCTTCGACTTGCGGCATCTCGCTGTCCGCATCAAGATCTCCACGCATGTCACTCGCAAAAAGCCCGCCAGGACTGACGCCCCCTGGCAGACGCCCACCGCATCCCGATGCGGCGACCTGAGAGCACACCTGAAACGCGGCGAGAACCTACATTGTCCCAGAACTACGGCCCAGGAAAAGACACCACACAGCAATGCATGACGTCGCGTTGGATCCCACTCAGACCGACTGCATAATATCCCAATCGGCAGCTGATTCAATCAAAAACCACGACGGTTTTCACCCCCTGGGGTTCTCGATTCTGATAGTGCCAAAGTGACTCATCCACAGAAACCTGGCGTGTCACAAGCTGACGAATGGCGGAACCGTATCGCGGCCGTTGTGATACCAGATGCTCCAGTGCGCGTCCCATGTCGACCGGAGCATTGTTTACGGTACCCAAATAAACATGGTTGCGGAGGATACCGGCGCGCATGATTTCGGCCACATTGTGCTGGCACGGTTGAGGTAATCGCGTACTGCCTTCCCACACCAGAATACCGCATGACGCCAGCGTACCGGCTGCCTTCATCATCACGACATCGTTGCCGGTACATTCCAGAATGAGATCAAACCCATCCTCTTCGACATCTGCCAGCGCCCAGGTGTATGCCCCTTCGTGCACATAGTCACAATCAAAACTGGTAACGAGTCCCGCCCGAAAACTATCCGGATCATCGCGTCCATACATCGTGACAGGCCAGCCACGGGCGCGACAAACAATCGCAGCCGCAAACGCAATCGGACCCAAACCAGTCACCAAGACCCGTGGAGCCTGCCGCTGCCATTCATCACTGAGACGAGTATTCTGAATTTGTTCTGCTTCACGCACCGCCTTTTCCGAAACCGAAATCGGCTCAGCCAGAACCGCAATGTCTTTGATTTCAGACGAAACAGGGAACAAAAATTCAGGTCGATCGATCCACGCAGGCAAGGAAAACCCATGCTCTGCGACGATGCCACGCTCAACGTAATTGCCCCACGGCACCATATCGACACGCCGACGAATCTGACCAGAACTCTCGTTATCTTGTTGTCGAGGACGTCTGACTGCTGGAACAACCAGATCTCCCGGTTCACAATCCGTGACCTCCGGTCCGATCTCCTCAACGCGCGCCAGACATTCATGGCCCAAGACCAAAAACTCACTACCAACCGGACAGGCAGGTGAAGTCGACTCGAGGATATCTCGATCGGTACCGCAGATACCAAGCATCAAAGTTTTACAGCGAACTTCGCCGGGTCCAGGGGGCTCCACTGGCAGGGGTGCGATCAACTTGGGAACCGCTGCCCCAGTGAACGCGGCTACAGAACTGGTCATCACAAATACCCCTCGTAAACAAAACCTCTCGCAGTGCAACAACGCCGTCTTGGCTTGACACCGCATCGTAGTCAGCGCCGAGAAAACGGAAAAGGGGCACACACCGACGCCTCCAGTCACCCTGCCTCGATACTACTAGTGACCAATAGGCAAAATCTGCGCAGCCAGGTATCAGCAAACCGGCTACTCTTCCGTCTAGCCTTACGAACTGAATGAGACCACAAACGTAATCGGAATCCGCAACTTTTGCCGCGTAGTTGAGCGAGTGCCATGATCCTGGCGGGCGATATCGGTGGTACCAATGCGCGACTGGGTTTATTCACATCCCAGGAAGGCGCGCTATCTGCCGTGGCTACCCATCAGTATGCAACCCAGGACTTTGAAAGCCTGGAAAAGATCGTCACTTGTTTCGTGGACAAGTACGGACACGAAATCAGTTGCGCCTGTTTCGGCGTAGCCGGCCCCGTCATCGCCGGTCGCAGCCAGGGGGTCAACATGGCCTGGCCTGTTGACCAGGCTTCACTGGCTCAAACGCTTTCTGGCATCCCAGTCACCGTGATCAATGATCTCGTGGCAAACGCGCACGGTTTGACCCAGCTCGTCGCCCAGGATTACAGAACAATTCATACAGGAGAAATGAATCCTCAAGGAAACATCGCAATTCTGGCAGCAGGAACCGGCTTGGGGATCGCCAGCGTCAATCGTTCAGATGGAAAAGACCGAATCTCGCCGTCCGAGGGCGGACACAGCGACTTTGCACCACAAAGTGATGAAGACATCGCTCTGCTGCGTTTTCTGCGGAAACAGTTTAGTCACGTTAGCTGGGAACGCGTTGTTTCAGGAAGCGGCTTGTGTAACCTTTATGAATTCCTGCGTACTCGCGAGCCGGATCGGGAACCGCCTTGGCTGCGCGATGCACTCGCTGAAGGAGATCGAGCCGCGTGCATCGCCAAACATGGACAAGACGGCAGCTCCGAATTGTGCCGGCTGGCACTCCTGCGATTTGCCCACTACTACGGTTCTCTAGCAGGCAATCTAGCTCTGCAGTTGTACACGACAGGCGGCATCTGGCTCGGGGGTGGTATCCCCTCAAAATTGTCCGACATCCTGACAGAACCAACGTTTCTCGACGCATTTCTGGGGAAGGGGCGGATTCAATATCTCTTGGAAGTTATTCCTGTTCATGTCGTATTGAATGAACGCACCGCGCTGCTGGGAGCAGCACAGTGGGCAGCAGCAAGCAGGAGTGCGACTTGATCGGCTGCGCCACAGCCAGTCTGGCTTCGTAAAACTCAAACCAGCTTCAGCTGACTGCAGGTCCGCTCCAACGTTGGCCACAAGCCAACACCGTGTAGGGTTGCTTGAGGCCTTCCGCCGCAGCCACAAATTGTTCCGTGTTTACCGTATTGAACTCGAACATTTCGAAATGACAGGGGATCACCAACCCGGCATCGATATCGCAAGCCAGTTCTGCCGCTTCAGCGCCCCAGAGATTACCGGCAACCCGGCGCGCTGGCAGACGTCCGTTGATTGGCAGCAGTGCCACAGTGACCGCCCAAGGTCGTAACTGCTCGACAAGCCCGTCATAGAGCACCGTATCACCGCTGTGATAGAGCGACCATTCACCGAAACGGACGACGTAGCCCAGATACGGGTAACGTCCCGCCGCATCCCGGTCGAGCTGCTCATGAGCGGCTGGAACACCGAGAAATTCAAAACCGGCAATTTCCCGAGATTCACCAGCATCCAGTGTGGTCAATCGCGTTTCCGGACACCCTAACCGAGCAGCGGCAAACTCCCGATTCGCAGTGGGAACCAAAACGGGCACCTGCGGGTTCACCTGCATCAACGGCAACAGAGTCTCCGCATCCAAATGATCCGTGTGGTTGTGGCTGGAAGTCACCACATCGATGAAATTTAATTGCTGCGGATCAATCACTTGTTCGGTCATACGCACATGCGGTTTGTCGGTTTCAGCATATTTCAGTGTCAACGAATCAGACAAATAGGGGTCCATCAGCAAATGACGCCCCTGCCACTGCAGCAGAAACCCGCTTTGCCCCAGCCACCAAAGGTGAAATCCGCATCTGTCCAGACGTGCGGCCTCAATGTCCGCGAGTAACCGCTCACCCGATAGTCGAGGAATAATCATGAGTCATCTCCATTCGCCATCCCGCAGTACGTCAAACTTTTTTTACCGTAACCTGCCGAAGACTCGGAGCTTCTATTATGGCCGCAGGCAACAGGGCCACACGACCCCCAGCAAAGACGGCTGCGAACACGAACACTTGACAGTAGAATTCGGACGGTGGATTCCCAGTCGCAGCGCGTTCGATTAAGATGCCGCCCGACAACCACGCAGTCCAACATGGAAATCCACTAAGGACACTCCACGCGTGCAATACGAGACCATTACTTCCGCAGCCGCACTTGAAGATTTCTGTGTGGCGTTACGATCCGCAAACGCCATCGCGTTCGATACTGAGTTTGTCTCGGAAGATACTTTTCGACCCCAACTCTGTCTCATCCAGGTCGCGATCTCCGATCGACTTGCCATCATTGATCCGCTGGAAATCGAAGATGTAAGTCCGTTCTGGAAAGCCCTCACAGAAGGGCAACATATTACAGTCGCACATGCCGCCCGGGAAGAATTTCTCTTCTGTTGGAGATCTATGGAACAGCGGCCCTCGAAGCTGCTAGACACTCAAATCGCAGCTGGCTTGATTGGCATGGAATATCCAGCGTCGTACAGTGGCCTGCTGTCCAAGTTACTCGGTGTTCAACTCGCCAAAGGTGAAACTCGTACCGACTGGCGCCGCCGCCCGCTATCGCCGCGACAGATCGACTATGCACGCCATGATGTTCTCCATTTGCAAGACCTCGCTGATCGGCTGCAAGAACGCCTGACACAACTGGGACGCGCATCCTGGCTGACCTCGGAAATGGAAAGCTGGCAAACCCGGTTAGAGGAGTTTGAACAAGGTGAACAGTGGCATCGAGTCTCCGGTTCAGCAAACCTCCGACCGCGTTCGCTGGCAATTGTCCGTGCGTTGTGGCGCTGGCGCCGTGGTGAGGCCGAACAGCGGAACCAGCCAGCCAAACGTATCTTGCGGGACGATCTGATCGTTGAATTGGCCCGCCAGCAAACGGCAGATTTACAGCGTATTCGAGCCGTCCGCGGAATGAACTTCCGTGGCGCACAAAAGCACCAGCAGGCCATCGCCCAGTCGATTCAACAGGCTCTGGACATACCCGACAGCGAGTGTCCCAAACGCCCATCACGGCGATCATCGCGGTCTCACCTGACGCTATTGACACAATTTCTTTCTACAGCCCTGGGGAGCATTTGCCGCCAATCACAAGTCGCCCCCAGCCTGGTCGGCACCTCGCAGGATATTCAAGATCTAGTCAAGTTTCACTTGGATGCGAAGCGTGCCTCGGCTGAGCTACCGGCACTGGCTACGGGATGGCGAGCGGAAATTGTCGGGCAGGCTATCAATGATTTGCTGACAGGCAAATATGCGTTACGGATCAAAGATCCACATAGTGACCATCCACTGGTCCTGGAAACTACTTCCGACAACACCTCCACCAGCTGAGGCCATGTCTGCCAGCTAACGCGCACAGCGGCAAGTCAGAAGTCCACCGGAACGTAAAAACCTGTGGCAGCAGGCTTCTGTGTCACACGCGCACGACAACAAGTCGCGGTGCGACCACAACGTCCGCCGAAATCCGAGCAGCAGCAAGCCGAAAGGGAAATCCAAATCCAACGGCAACCGCTCACGCACGTGGCTCTTGCGCCGCCATCTGCTCCGCAATCCACGCCTCCAGTTCATCCCAATCAACAGGAGGCAATTTCGACAAATCAGGCCGCAAACGGACAGCATCCCTGATGTAAACGTGGTCGATTTCGTCCTGTAGTTTTTCGGTATTCCAATGGACGAGAACACGAATACAACGCTGCAACGCATTGGGTACGTCGATCTCGTTGGTACACAATAAGGGCACTTCGAGCCAACCCATTTGACGTGCCGCGAGCGCCGGGAACTCTCGATTCAAATCATGCGTCGATGAAAATGTTGCACTGGCAACATCCTCTTTGCGAATATCATTTCGGCGAATCATCAACGCCAATAACTGCCGCGCCGCCGCAAGAATCTCGTCACGTGAGTTCGACTCAACAGTCGTTGCTCCACGGACTCCACGGCAGGCCATAACTGATACTCACAGGAAAAGAAACGAATTCTGCAACATAGCAAGATACGACATGCACACCCGCCACCGTCGGGTAATCGAACAGCCCCCCGAACTGGCGTGTTCGCGCAAGATCGACGAGACAATTCGCTACGCCGCTGTACGGTAGCAACAGTGCAACCAGACCATTTTGTTCGTCGCATCTTCTCAGGTTTCATCGTAGCATTCCCGCGCGAATATGCAACGTGCTGAAAAACGCCCAAAACACGTCGTTCCAGTATGCTAACGAGGAAAACAGACAGGACCTCGTGGCCTGTTTAGATTCCGCGAAGTCAAGCGGAAGTCCAATGGCTTTATGAGACAACCACCAAGAGGAGGATACTTTCGCGGTCCAATCAAGCTGGTCTTCGGAAAGGTTTTCGGAAATCGTGTCAGACTGGTCACGCGCGATTCGACATTGACGGCAGAATGCGCAAGGAACTGGCGCGCCAGAGCGTCGCTTGTGCTGGAAATGAGCCGACACGATCCGCCACCAGTCGTGTTGTCGTAAAACTGGCGGCTGGTGGGCGCCATGCTGTCGAAGCGACCACCACCGGCTGACAGTCGAACAGTCCGCGCACGATTCGGATTTCGGGCAGAGAAATCTCCTGCTGGGGCACATGCCACCAGAAAACTCACCCCCACACCATTTGCCGTTGTCTGGCAGATCGGGGTGGCAGTCGCAGTGCCACAGACGTTTTTTTCTGCTCCCTGGTACAAAGAGGCCCTTGTAGCGCGCCAACCTGGCGTTTGCCTGTTACAATGCGGCAACGCGTCTCACTGTGTTGCAACGACTCTTCGAGGTTTTTCTTGCCAGCTGGCACCGCACCCGGAAGCCATGGTCCGGCGCTGCACACGCGGCAGGATCTTCGCTGTGTTCGTTGACTTTATCGGCTATTGCTCCTGTCTAGCACGAAGGCAAACCGGCGGCGCTCAGTGACAAAACACCTAACCAGTTGTATATTTCTTCAGGAGAAGTCCACGGATTTCTCATCCAGCCAGCTAGTCGCAAATTGTTCTGCCAAATGTCAAATTGTGTTCGGACAGCATTAGACCACGGTATTGACCGGCAAGTTCACCCTGTCGTGATCGCCTGGCCTGCAACCGTTTCCGTGATCTCCGCTAAGAACCAACGTCTTCTTTTCCTTGAACCTTGACTTGAGATTACCGGCATGGACGGAACCAGCCTGGATGCCTCTTCGGTGCTGATCACGGGAGCGACTGGATTCCTTGGTCGTCATTGTCTGAACGCGCTTACCCAACGCTTCGGACAAGTACACGCTGTCGCCCACCGCAAGCCAATCGTAGCTGCGGACTCCGTGATCAAACATGAGGTCAATCTACTCGACCCTGCAGCGGTCGATCATTTAATCGACCAGACACGTCCCTCGCACTTGCTACATCTGGCGTGGGTAAATGCACACGGCACGTTCTGGCGTTCCGCAGAAAACCTCCGCTGGCTGGAAGCGAGCCTGCATCTCGTCCAGAAATTTACCGAATGCGGTGGCCAGCGTCTGGTCACCGCGGGAAGCTGTGCAGAGTATCGCTATGATCAGGGAACCTGCCACGAAGATCGAACACCACTTGCGCCTGACAGTTTTTATGGACAATGCAAACAGAGTATGCAGTCTCTGATTGAATCCTATGCCAGAGAACAACAACTCAGCTACGCGCATTCGCGTATTTTCCATCTCTATGGGCCGCACGAAAATCCGTTACGTTTCGTGCCCACTGTGATTCGTTCGTTACTTCACACTTCTCACAGCAAGTGCTCAGACGGACACCAGATTCGTGACTATCTGTATGTCGAAGACGCCGCCGACGCGCACACCCAGCTGCTCTGTTCTGACTATCAAGGATGTGTGAACATCGGTTCTGGCTTGCCTGTCTCGTTGAGACAGTTGGCCTCCACCATTCAGTCACTTGTTGGCCGCTCTGCGAATCTCATTGAATTTGGCCGGATCCCGCGTCGCGATAATGAACCGACGGTACTGCTGGCAGATACCCGTCGAATTTCTCGCGAAATCGGCTGGGTACCGCACTGGGATCTCAATGCTGGATTGTTTCATACTATCCAGTGGTGGAAGGATCAGGAGATGCAATGTACTTCTCCTCCTCCGGCCCCAGCCGCCGCCTGAATCAACGGTTCCTGTTAGACCGGCTCAAACTCGCCTGGCCTGACAGTGCGAGATTTGTTTCTGATTTGCCAATGATTTGTCAATGATTTGCCAATAAGGTACAGAGCGCATGGAACTCGAAACCAACGCTGCGGGGATTCCAATCCGCGCCCTGGGAACTACCGGAACCAAAGTGTCAATCGTCGGCTTTGGAGGCGGCCATTACTGCCGTAAACACATCGACGAAAATACCTCGGTGCGCCTCATACAAACCGCCGTAGACCAGGGCATGACTTTTATGGACAACGCCTGGGAATACCACGACGGGGAATCCGAGCGGCGAATGGGTATCGCTTTGGCAGGGCGACGTGACAAAGTAACGCTAATGACCAAAGTTTGTGGACGCGACCGCCAGACTGCTCAAACACACTTGGAAGATAGTCTTCGCCGCTTAAAGACCGACGTGATCGATATCTGGCAATTTCATGAGATCAACTACGACAACGACGCCGAATGGATATTTGAATCCGAGGGCGCGATTCGGGCGGCGGAAGCTGCCCGAGAAGCTGGCAAGATCCGTTGGATTGGTTTTACTGGCCACAAACACCCGCAAATTCTCGCCAGAATGTTGTCGCAAGAATTTCCCTGGGACACCTGCCAGATGCCAGTCAATGTGTTAGATGCGCATTACCGTAGTTTCCAACGGGAACTACTTCCCGAATTGGATCGGCGAGGTATCGGGGTCATCGGGATGAAAAGTCTTGGTGGCGATGCGCAACTGGTGCGTGATGTTGGCTTGACGCCGCAACAGTGTCGTGGCTACGCCTTGTCTTTACCAATCAGCACACTGGTTTGTGGAATCGAGTCACTGGAAAATCTTGAGCAAGATCTATCCATTGCCCGCAATTTCCAACCTTATACGACAACAGAGCAGGAAGCACTCGTCGAACAGGTTCGCAACGTGGCGGGTGATGGCCGCTTTGAGTGGTTCAAGAGCACGCGTTACTACGACTCACAATTCCACCAGCAGCAACACGGTTTCCCTGACTTTGAAGAGGGTTTCCGGTCGTAGTCTGGAATTCACTGAGCGGAGACCATTCAACATCTGTTCTGGTGTGCAACCGACGAGCGATCTCGATATAGTCACGGCGTGGACCGATTAACCGCGCCGCAATTTGCTCCAATGCGACCTGTTCGCGATCGTAACAGACAACAACATCGCCATCTTGATCAGGCACACTGGTCGGTTCCTGCCCTGTGGCTCGCTGAATTTCTTCAACAAGTCGTCCATCACCCAAGGAATCTGGAGTAATCACCAGCAGACGCTGGGCACCACCACTCTCGGCAAAGCAGGGGCGTGCTTGCTGGACGAGTTCCTGTACCACTTTGGCACCAAGATCACTGATATCTCGCGACACGAGATCTACATTGAAGTTCTTGATAATCTGCAAGATCGCATGACGTGAGGATTTACGGACTTCCAATTTGAGTTGCTGCCGACTCTCCATCTGACCAAGCATCAGTGAAAGCCGGCGATGTGAACTGAAAAATCTACTTGCCAGATCGCGGTCGACTTGTTCGATCAACGTTGCCTCTGCTGATCGTAATGTCTCCGACAAGTGGACAGAACGATCCGGTTCCGACATTTGTTGTCTCGGTTCACGAACCCCTGGCCGAACCGCGAACTCATCTGCAAGTTGATTCAGGTCTTTCGCCAGCTCCTGGAGACGATCCATTGCGGTATTGACCTGGGCTGAGATGCCGCGGATCAGGTCACCCACTGATTTCTCCAGCAGATATTGCAATCGTGTTTCAGCGTACTGCTTTGCCTGCTCCCGCAGTTCTGCTGCAACGGTCACAGGTCGCCTTCGAGCTTGCCTGGCGAATGCCTGATTCTCAAACGAACCTAACCGTTGTTCCCATGCACCCTGGTACTCTCGGGATACCTTGTGGATCGCATCCAACTGTTCTGCAAAGAGATGGACAACCCGCTGTGCTCCGGGCACCCGTAATTCTCTCCGGTCTACCAAACTGACAATCCATTCTGAACACATTTTTCCCAGATGGATTAACCAAGGCCGCAAAGCCGTTTCAAGTTGTTCTGCCAGGAGCCCACAGCCTGTGTCGTTCGTTAGATACTGGTGACGCACTCCCAATGCCCGGTCAATGGCCTGTACCACTTCAGACAAATCTGTTGCAGAGGGAACATTCCCCACAGCAGGACCCACTGTCTCCGCGATTAATTGCTCCAGATAAGATTCCCGATCCTGGTCCAGCAGACCAGCCAACAGGTCACCGACTCGGTCCCGCAATTGGTCACCTCCGAGCCCCCATTCCTCGAGCTGGCACAAAGTCAATTGCCGACAGAGATCACTCTCCGCCAAATGACGGTCACCAGAGTGATACGTGGTTTCATCCATTTCACTTTGCGCAGAACCTCTCCACCCTCGTACTACCATGCGACAAATACGTTCCACATCGTTATCTGAAATGTACTCTCGAATGTTTGCAAAACCGGCAATCCCAAGGGTTCGTAAATAGCCATCTGCCAAAGGTGCATCACTGCTGCGCGGTTCCAGAGCGCGAAATTGATCCAGGACTTCGGCGGAACCAGGGATAACAGACCGGTAGAGGTATTCCGCCAACAAACCGGTTGCTGTGTCAAACCCGCCTTCGTTCAAGTCATCCCCTAAATGCACCATATAGGTCGACTGAAATGCCGATGGACGTTCGTAATACGCGGGCAGGTCGCAGGCGTGGTCTCCTGGGTAGGCACCCCCATCTACACAAAAGTGATAGAGTTCGCTCAAAGCCGCATAGGTATTGGCAACCGCGAGATCCCGAGCTTTGGTTTGACTTGGTGTGCTATGTGCGAGAATGCCGCACACACGTTCATCCGAGAAGCCCTGTTGGGCCAACACCGTGCGTACAGCATACGCGAGATCCGGCAACATGCCGCTCGCAGTGCCACCAGACAGGGAACCTACAATGAACACACGCGGACCGGGAAGCGTGCCCGTCTGGGTGGCATCCGACTCTTGATAATGAGCCATCGATGAAGCAATCGTTTTCCGCAAACTGTTGAGAACCGCCTCGCTATGATCCACAAACGCCAATCGACCAAGCGGCCTGAGACCCTCTGTCCGTAACGACCTGGGAATATTGTATAGCCAGCGCCGACTCATCCATTGGAGAAGCTGCTGGGATTGTGACCGATAGTCTTTACTGGGCCGAAGTGGCATTGCCAATGTCTGGCTGTCGTGAAGTGTGGTTGAACTTTCACCACGCGTCGCGTCCGCTAACGCGCTGATGTCGGTATCAAGGAGCAGCATTTGAATTTGGCCAGACACTTGTGGCTCACCAAATCGATCACTCAATCGCTGCTGCAAATGACGGAACGTGCGTGCAGCTGTCCCACCCACTCCCAGAAAAATTGTCGGACATAATTGCGGCGGCTGCACCACCGTTTTCACGGCGGGTAATGATGCAACTTCATGCGAAACGCGCACTAACGTTTCAGTCCGCTTGACAGAACGCGGCTTCTGCGACTCGATCGACGCCGTCTCACACGTCTGCAAGCTGTCAGCAGTACGGTTTTGAATAACAGTCCGCCGCGGCGGCCGTCCTGTGCGCACGTCCGCATGCGACAAGTTCTCGACAAGGGAACGACAATTTGGGAATCGCCTCTCAGGATTCTTGCTCAATGCACGACCAATGATGGCCTGATCGCTACGTGACAACCTGGAAAGATCGGGGCGCCGGTGAAGATGTTGAACCGCCAGTTGTGCTGCAGTCTGCCCCTCAAAAGGTAAATGCCCGGTCAGCATCTGCTGGAACACAATCGCCAGGCTGTACTGGTCACTATACCGATTTGGCTGATCATCAAAGACTTCAGGAGGAGCATAGTTGGGAGTCAAACCAGCGGCATTCGAGACTTCGGCCTCACGAAGGTTCTTGATCAGCCCGAAATCGGCAACCTTCACACGGCCTCCGAGGAGTAGCAGATTGGCCGGTTTGATATCCAGATGCTGCAATCCATGGTGCTGAAAAATATAATCCAATCCATCCGCCGCATCGCGCAAATAAACCAGCAACTCGTCGCGTGGTATACCGATTTTGTCTTGCCGAAGACATGCTTCAAAACGATCTTCAAGACTGCCGTCGGCCAATTCCGTAACAATAACCAGACAACCACGAATGACCTCAATCCGCTCCAATGAAAGCAGAAAAGGATGATGGGCATCCTTGATACGGTTCAGCGCCTTTAATTCCCGGGCAGCGCGCGCATCATCATGACGCCCAAGCACAATCTTGATCGCTTTCTCCAGCCCTCCCGGAGCTTCCGCTTTCCAAACATCACCAAATCCACCGGAACCAATTCTCTCCAGAATCCTATATCCTGGAATCGGTTCCAATAGATCAAGTTCAGGGTTCAAGAGAACTTCGGTTTCCATGCCTGCCACCAGAATCAAGCGGATTCGCCTAGAACCATCGCGAAGTAGCTCGCTACAACGCGATCAAAATATTCAGGCTTCATTGAAAATTCAACATCGCGGTACGTACACATATTCCGAACCTGAGATAACAAATCCCGCGGATGACAGCGTCTCAATGCGCGTCCCACCGTGCGGTAATGACACTCCAACAAATACTCAACCACCTCGGCACGATAATCACACCCGAAGTGGTAACAGCAAAGCTGAAACAAATGATGAAACTCTTCTTCAGATGGATCACCTACTTCGATCTTGTAGGGAATACGACGTAAGAACGCTTCATCAACCAGTTCGCAAGGTTCCAGATTCGTCGAAAAGATAATTAACTGCTCAAAGGGAACCTGAATCTTCTTGCCGCTCGGTAACGCCAAGAAATCATGACGGTTTTCAAGCGGGATAATCCAACGATTCAGCAAGTCGGCGGGAGCCACACGCTGACGACCAAAATCGTCTATCAACAAGCAACCACAATTACTCTTGAGCTGTAGCGGGGCTTCACAAATATTGCTGCGTGTATCGTGGCGAATTTCAAGGTTGTCGAGCGTCAGTTCACCTCCGATCACGACCGTCGGACGTTTGATTCTTATCCATCTACGATCATGTGACTGAGCATTCAACAATCCTTCCGAACTTGTGTCCACCATGTGATGGTAAGAAGGGTCATAGAGCTTGATGACCTGGTCCCCATCGATGATGGTGCTGGGAATCCAGATCTGCTGACCAAAACAATCGGTAATTCTCCGGGCAAGCGTCGACTTTCCATTTCCCGGCGCACCGTACAAGAACATCCCGGCGCCGGAATTTACCGCTGGACCCAACAAGTCGAAAAGATCTTCGGACACTGAAATGTCAGCCACTGCGGCCTCCAGGTCCTGGCGCCGTGGCGCCTCTGCACTAATCGACTGGGCATCGACCGAAATCACATAGTCCATCAAGGGGACTGGTGCAGGGCCCACATAGGCGCAGGTATCCATGGCAACCCGGGCCTGCGCCGCCCCTTTTTCCGTCAGGCCATAGTAATAATCGTTGAACGGCGCCGGTCCAGCGTGTACCAGCACCTGGCGTGTACGCAGGCTACTCAGTACTTCTTCCAGCATACCAAACGGTAAACAGAGGTGATCGGCGACGTTTCGACCGCTCAAAGTTCCATGGATCAGAACATTTTTACAGATCAACGATTCGATGAAAGAGACCGGAACGCCTGACTCCTCAACGGTCTGGGGTGCGGTTGGCCAGAATGCATCATCGGACAGAATCGTTGCCAACAGGCCCAATTCGACTTCAGGAAAATGTGTTGTCAGCATGCCACGTATCCAGGCGCGATTGGAAAGAGTGTTCCAGTCTCCAAACAAACTTAGGTTACTTTTTGGACACATCGAGCCATTCGCCGTGAATGGCAAAACCATTCAACCTGAATAACCCGCGGTACCGCACCTTCTTCGTTCGTCGTTCTATTTGTGGCGTAGAGTTTTTCGAGACACTGTTGGCTGGCTTGTCGCAGCCCGCTCGCAGTTCCACGCTGATCGCGTTTCACATTTCCAGGAAAGTACTGGTGACTACTGCATTTCATCCTGAAAGCATCTCCGGCAAGCAGGTGGGCGCTGCGTGGTTTCTGTCGGGATCACTTGGTCCGGGGGGTGCCATCACAGATGTTCCCGTCAATTCGACACCGTTCGTCGTAGGGCGCAAAGCGAACTGTTCACTTTGCCTGGCGGCACCGACAGTATCCGGCCAGCACGCGACAATCAGTATGCAGGGTGAACAGCTGTTGATTACAGATCTGGCAAGCACCAATGGAACCTACGTCAACGGTCACCGTATCAAACAACCTACAATCCTCAACGACAAAGATCTGATTCAATTAGCGGATGCTCCTTTTCGTATCCGTGCCCAAGTCACACAAACCGACACACAAACCCAGCCTGAGAATACGTACAACGACGCGTTAGCGCTGGTAGAATTTGACCGTTTAATGAGCGCACGACTTGTCGCGCCACGCTATCAGCCAATCCTCGACCTGAGTCTTCAGGCAACCTCTCCGACTTCGCAGAAACCAGCGGCGCATTGCCCACAACACATCGTTGGTTATGAAGTCCTAGGGAGGAGCGATTTACCTGGCCTGGAAACTCCTGCTGCGATGTTTCAGGCAGCCAGTCGGCTGGACTTACAGGTGCCGCTCAGTCGCATGCTACGCTGCGTAGGTGTGCAGGCGACACGGAACGTGACTCCACCGCCCCGCCTGTTTATCAACACGCATCCGTCTGAATTAGATGAAGCAGGGCTGATCGAATCTCTACAGGACCTGCGCAAACTGGCGCCTGCACAAGAACTCGTACTCGAAATTCATGAATCTGCAGTCACGGACCTGTCCGCAATGCACCGCTTGGCTAAGGTTCTCCGCGACCTCAATATGGGACTGGCATTCGATGACTTCGGAGCAGGCCAAACAAGACTGGTTGAATTGATCGAAGTACGACCCGATTACGTGAAATTCGATATGAGTCTGATTCGCGATATCGACACCGCGTCTCACGAACGGCAACAAGTCCTGAGGCAGCTGGTCATTATGGTGCAAGAATTGGGTAGCACGCCCCTGGCTGAAGGAATCGAACGCTTTGGAGAACTGGAAACTTGCCGACAGCTTGGGTTTACA
>CAZITS010000037.1:0-15425 GCA_964542185.1 uncultured Pirellulaceae bacterium | reverse complement strand
GAGTGTTGTCAAAGCGTTGGGAATTCCGCTGGAGACGACATTTACTACCCCCACTGGACGTCCAATGAAGATTGCCAATGGTGGAAAAGTGATCGAGGAATTATTTGCGTAATGGAGAAACTGGGCTGCGGCGCTGGTGTGAACATCACGGGACGCTAGCTCGCTTCGTTTCTACCGCTTGAATTTGTCACTGGGTAACGCGCCCGTGATAAATGCTGCGTGTCGCTTTTCAAGAGCATCTGCATGGGCCGCTGGATCAGAGCATCGAGCGGCCCTTTTTTTTGGTACTGTGCGTATTGGTCGAAGTAAGATCGGGCGTCGGGTATCGGGTTTTTGAAGAACGTGGCGCCAGAAAAATGTGCTGTCAGGGCTACGGGTAGCGATATGTCCACAATTGATGATGTGAGTGGGGTGCTACGGTCGTTAGCGCCCCATCATCTGGCTGAAGAGTGGGATAATGTCGGCTTACTGGTCGGTGACCGGAAACGTCCTGTCAAGCGGATTATGACCTGTCTGACCGTAACACCAGAGAGTGTGCAGGAAGCAATCGATCAGCAAGTTGAGCTGATTGTGTCCCATCATCCCATCCCATTTCGCCCCCTGAAGCGATTGACGACGGAAGAGACGACCGGTCGGTTATTGTTGTTACTGATTGATGCGGGGATCGCGGTCTACAGTCCCCATACGGCATTCGATTCTGCGCGCGACGGGATCAATCAACGTCTCGCTGAGGGGCTCGGATTACTTCGGATTCAACCGCTGGAACCGATTGAGAATGACCCTGATGGCCTGGGTGCTGGACGCTGGGGAGAGTTGGCCGAGTCGCTCGCCTTGGTCGAAGTGGGAGCGCGGCTGAAGCAGTTTCTCAAGATTGAAGGACTCCATATGGTGGGGGCGCCTTCACAGCCAATTCAGCGGGTAGCCGTAGCGTGTGGCAGCGCAGGTCAGTTTCTTGAGTCCGCACAACAACATCACTGTGACTTGCTGATAACGGGCGAAACCAGCTTTCACACCTGTCTGGCGTCCGCAGCAGACCAGGTCGCGATGTTGTTACCGGGGCATTATGCTAGTGAGCGATTTGCCGTCGAATCACTCGCCGAGTCGCTAGGGCGTCATTTTCCAGAGTTGGTCGTGTGGGCCAGTCAGGAAGAGGCAGATCCTTTGCAGTGGATCTAGTTCGCAGGCTTTGCGTTTTCGAGGTGAGTGAAACCATGCTGGAAGAGGTTGTTGTCTGATGATGAGTCGTGCTGAGAGGTCGGCGTTACGTGAAGCTCTCTTGATCGTCGTGTTGTCAGGGGGTGGCTGCCTCGGTTTCATGAATTCGGAACGAGTCGCCTGCGCTGACGACGAACGTGGTGCGGTTCGTGCAATGTCCAAGCTGCACGTGGCGCAAGGCCTGGAGTTACAGTTGTTTGCCGCTGAACCACTCGTGCGGCAACCTGTGACAATGACGGTTGACCGACGCGGGCGCGTCTGGGTCATTCAGTACCTTCAATATCCAGAGCCCGCAGGACTCAAGAAGATTTCTGGTGACCGTTATGACCGGATCCGTTATGACCGGGTCCCTGAGCCGCCACCGCACGGTCCGCGTGGTGCAGATCGAGTGACGATTCTTGAAGACACGGACCAGGACGGGCAAGCCGATAAGGCACGGGATTTTGTCTCTGGATTAAATCTGGCATCTGGCCTGGCGTTAGGGCATGGTGGGGTCTGGGTGCTGCAGTCACCTTATCTACTTTTTTACCCGGATCATGATCAAGACGATCGTCCGGACGCTGATCCCGAAGTGCGCCTTGTCGGCTTTGGTTTGGATGATGCACATTCTGTTGCCAATTCGCTGCAATGGGGCCCAGATGGCTGGCTCTACGGGGCTCACGGAAGCACAGTCAACGCCAATGTTCGCGGCATTCGCTTTCAGCAGGGTATTTGGCGTTACCACCCACGCGATGATCGATTCGAGTTGTTCTCCGAAGGTGGGGGTAATACGTATGGGCTGGATTTTGATCGCGTTGGCAATGCGATTGCGGGCACCAACTGGGGGATTCCGGGACTCCATCAGATGCAGGGTGCTTACCACGTCAAGATTTTTGGGAAGCACGGAGCACTGCACAATCCACATGCTTTTGGCTATTTTCCCCATATGCCTCACCACGGTGCGGCGATTGGCAAACTGAGTGTGGGAGGCGTGTTCTATCAGGCGATGCAGTGGCCCCAACGTTTTCACGGCAAGTATCTCACGGCAAATCCGCTCAATCACGCTTTATACTCGATTGAGCTGCGGCCGCACGGATCGACGTTCAGCACCCACTTTCATGAACGCGTGATGTGGAGCGACGATACGTGGTTTCAGCCGGTGGACCTGGTACTGGATGTTGATGGGTCGTTACTGGTGGCCGATTGGTACGACGGCAATATCAACTACCAGATGACATACCGTAATCGTGAGAACTTCGATTCCCAGCGGGGAAGAATTTATCGGATTACGGCCCAGCGGGACTCAAAAAAAAACCACACTTTGCGGGGCTCTGACAGCACGCCACTGGTTGAGAAGCTGCGCGATGTGAACATTGCCCGCGTGCGGCAAACACTAGAGCATTTAAGTGAGCGTGCTGATCCTCTGGTCGCAGATGAATTGAAACGCCGGTTTGTGTCCTCAGCAGATGAAACTGAAGCATTGCACTTGTTATGGGCCTTAAACCACTGCGTCGGTCTGGTCGAGGACCGAGAGCTTGTCAGCAGTGGCTTGACGCACTGGGCTGCTGCCGTACGTGCATGGACCGTACGTTTGCTGGGTGACCAAGGGAGTGTTTCACCTGCTGTACTTGCTCAGTGCGTTGATTTGGCCAGGACGGATTCGAGCTTGTTGGTGCGTAGTCAGCTGGCTTGTACTGCCAAACGTCTGCCAGGAACAGATTGCCTGGCGATTGTCAAAGAACTCGTGCGCGCGGATGATGCCCACGCGGACCCCTACTTGCCAATGTTACTGTGGTGGGCTGTTGAATCGAAAGCGGTGACGCATGGCCGCTTGCTTCAGGACTGGCTACGCAACCCAGAATTCTGGCAGTTGCAGATAGTACGTGACGTGATTGTTCCCCGTTTGGCCCGTCGCTACGCTGCGTTGGGCGGTGAAGAGGGATTTGGTTACTGCGCCCAACTTTTGTCATTGGCACCGACTGCTCCTGATTTGGACCGCATCATCGAAGGCATGGAGCAGCAATTACAAGGTCTCAAGCAGCGGCAATGGCCAGCTGCGTTAGAGCAGCAAATTGCGCGGCTCTGGGAGGCATCTGATCACCCTGTTCCATTGGTCGTGTTCTCGCTACGAATGGGAAATAACGCAGCTTTTCAGGAAGCACTCAACCGTATTGTCCAGCCGGATGTGCCTCTGGCGGATCGACAATCATTAGTTCAGGCTGTGGGAGCTTCCAGGAATCCCGCTGCGTTGAATAGTCTGACGTCTTTGCTGGCACCTGATGAAGCGGAGGTACTGCAGGCAGCCGCGCTTTCCGCGATTGCAATGTATGCCGGGGAGTCGCCTGGCCGTGCGATATTGGACCGGTATGCCAGTATGAATCTGGTTTTGCGGGAAAAAGCGAGGCAGATGCTCTACCGTCGTGCGTCCTGGTCGTTGTCGCTGTTGCGCGACATTGATGGAGGAAAATTAGCGGCCGTTGGAGTTCCTTATCAGGAATTGCCTTTATTGTTACAGCACAATATTCCGGAAATTCGTGACCTCGTGGAAAAGCACTGGGGCAAATTTCGTTTGCAGACACCTGAATCGAAACGTCTGCGGATGTTGGAATTGGGGAAGATCGTTCAGAGCGGTGCAGGGGATCAGTTGCAAGGGAAGATGCTGTTCGACAAAACGTGTGGAAAGTGTCATCGATTGCATGGTTCCGGAGGAGTGATTGGACCAGACCTGACTCCCTATCCACGGCATGAACTCGTCTATTTGTTGTTGCATACGGTTGATCCAAACGCAGTTATTCGGCCTGCGTATCAAACCGTGATTGTGGTGACCGTTGATGGCAACGTGCTGACGGGGCGTATCGTTGAGCAATCGGAAAAGACCATTACGGTTCTCGACGCGAAAAACAACCGTTCAGTCATTGCACGCGATTCGATTGAAAAATTACAGGACGGGCCCCAGTCATTGATGCCCGAAAAGCAGTTCGCGGAAATGAAACCCGCAGAGGTCCGAGATCTCTTTGCCTTTTTGCAGTCCAAGCCTTCCGAGTCATTGCATAACGATCTTTCGTCATTGCAAGGGAAACGTATTGGGTTTGCAGGTTCCGGGGCTGAATGGCAGCTCACGGATAACGGTGCGCAGACGCAGCCCAGGCACATGCCGACGGGCGGTAATCCCGGGGGATGGTTGCAGTTGCAAGATGTCCAGGCGGGTAGGATGGCGGTCGTATTTCCGAAGACGTGGATTGGTGATTTGAGTGGTTTTCTGGGTGGTGTTATTTCCTTTGATGCGAGGACCGTCGATGCCCAGGCGGGGGCACCTCACAAGGACTTCGGGTTGATTGAAATTACCGGGGCAGGGCGGACCGTCAGCGCTGATGCAGCGAGTCCAGGGCAAGTTGTGCCTGGATCTGACTGGACGCGTTACCAGCTCCGCCTGTCGCACGAAACTTTTCGTGTGCAACCACGACAGTGGGCCGAGATTTTGTCAGATGTGCAACGTGTGCTGATACGTGTCGAGGGGTTTAGTAATGCCAGCGAAGTAATGGGGCTGGATAATGTATCTCTCACACCGGACACGCGTCGCTGAGGTGGGTTTGGGGACAGCCTGGGAATGTGCCACGACTCCGTGCTGTCATCTGGTGAGTCAATGGCAGGGCACTTGGAATACCACCTGAAACGGAAGGCACCCATTTTACAGACTGCTGCGGAATAGCAGCAGCTGGTGTTACTGCAGGGATTTCCGAGGCGTGGAGCGGGCGGTTGATTTCAGTCCAGATCGGCTGCAGCCGCATGGACCAGTTCGTGAAAATTGTCCAGGGAAGCTAAGGCTTCTCGTCGGTCGGGGTGGACAAAGATACGAACACGTTTGACATAGTCGTCGAATTGTTTGCGTGCTAATGTCTGGACGACAGGAGAGACTTCGCCCAATGAACGGTAGCAGCCTTCGTTTGCGAAATAGACATCGACATTGAATTCGACTTCGAGTTTGATGGGTGGGGCATCAATCAGGATTTCCTCTGCGGCGACGGTTTGCCCCAGAGTATGTGCGCAGCGATCAGCCAGCGCAGCCGCGCAGTCGACCAGCCAAGGATACGGTTTGCGAGCCAATTTCTGGTAAGTTGTTCGTTCCTGAAAATAACTAAACTGCGCCAGGCGTTTGTAGAGACGCCGTGATCTACCGAATAAGCCGGCAAGTAGCTCGCCGGCATTGCTGGTTCCTGCGACGTCACGTAATTGCGAGATCATCGGCTGCTCTGTCAGTTCGAACAGCGAATCGAGAGAGACCTGCTCACGTAACAGGTAGAAAGCTCGTTGTAGCATCGCCGTAGCGGAACGGACCGCGTGGTGCCAATAGACCTCGCTGAACATCACATAGCGAGCGAAAACCATCATCTCGGCGGCCGTGCGTCCTTTTTCGGTGATCGCCAATCCATCTCCGGAACGGTTTAGACAGAGGCTCCCAATGAGGCGTTGTTGGTCGAAGTTTCGACCGTAGGGAACACCTGCGTGGAGGCTGTCTCTGGCAAGATAGTCCATCTTGTCGATGTCGATAGGGCCAGACAGCAAACTTTGTAGTAGACGTGTGTGGCTGTCTGTGGATTTATTGCACAGCAGCGAGACGATTTCTTTAGCGTCGATATTCCAGTCTTCATGAAGGGCTGTTGCGACTTCCGGAGAAGACAGGAAACGTCGCGAGAGCTCCTCGTGATCCGGCACTTCCTGTAGTTGCATGTCTTCAATCGGGTGACAAAAAGGCCAGTGTCCTACATCGTGGAGCAAGGCCGCGACAATCAGCTTTTCGGCATCGACTGTGGAGACAGCCTCCGAGAAGCGGCTGTCGAAAGAAAGTTGTTTGAGAAACAACAGTGCAACTCGGTAAACACCAAGAGAATGTTCAAATCGTGTGTGGTGTGCTGCCGGATAGACGAGTGAAACAAGCCCCAGTTGACTGATGCGCGTCAGCCTTTGAAAGGCCTCGGTGTCGATCAGGCGACGCACCCTGGGCGTGAGAGGGATGTCGACTTCTTGCGGAATCCGGATTTGGTTTCCCCGCGCGTCAAGTCCCCGAATCTCCGGGATGTCCAACAAAGCTGCCATGGTCGTTCAGATTATTTGGCTGACGGTTGAGACTCGGGTTGGACAGTTTTCTTTTTTCGCCTGAATTGCCCTTCTACGGGTTCCACGGTTTTCTTGGTGCGTAGATCGGCTTGAGGTGTCGAAGGGGTTGGGTTTGCTGTCTGAATGTTGACGACATCGACATTCATGACAAAGCAGAGAGCCGCCGTAACCGCCAGGTACAATCCGTAGTGTATTGCCGAAGACATGTAGTCCAAGTCCAGCCCACAGTGGCTGGCAAAGCCGCCGATTGCCAGTGTGATGGGAAGCATCACGACAATGTATCCGATCCCGGTCTGGTCGAGCCCGACATAGCCAGGCACGATGAAATAAACGATCCAGAGGAGTGGGAACACAAAGATGCTTGGGAGCATGCGGAGCATCAGTTCCTTGCCGCGGAAGGGTTCCAGCTCGTTGTCACGAAGCACGACATATCCCGCCAAGCCGAGTACCGGCGCAAGAATCAGAGAACCGAGTAGCAGCAGGGGGGAAGAGAGTGGGCTGTCGGACAATCTGACCGCGATTGCAGCACCAAACACGAGCAGGATCGACAGGCCGATTCCCCCTGCGAGTAGAGGTGAAAAGCGTATTTCTTTTCGGGTAATTGGCTTGAGAATCGCCTTGCCGGTGGCTCCTTTTGGCCCGTAGGTTTCCGGGGCATGGACTACGACGGACTCGCCTGCAGCGGGAATTTTGATCTTGGTTTTGCAATTTGGGCTGGGACAAGGTCCTTCTTGTCCGGCAAACTTATCGCTGACTTCAAACCGTTTTTTGCAACCAGGGCAGGTAACTTGAATGGCCATAAGGGCAGTTTCATCCCAGAACGGTGTCTGTGTGTCGGGTTGAACGCAAGCGATAGTGTGCCAAAATCGTCTACTGAATCAAGATAGCGTCTATGATATCCGTTGAGCGACCTTTGCGGGGTCGTGGCTACCATAGTGCGTGGTGCTTCTGCGTGTAACAGTATGCGGTCCGCTTTAAGGGAGAAGCGTTCATGTTTGATTGCCGGCGGAAACTAATGGTGGTCGGTCTCGCGATTACCTGTTCTCTAGTATCCCGATTGGCTTTCGCAGCCGATCCTGCCGCGCCGATTCGGGTTGTCGTTTGGGATGAACAACAACCTCGGCAGAAACAGGCGTACCCTCGATTTCTTGGGAACCAGATTGCCGGCTACCTGGAGAGTCGGGCCGGGCTGCAGGTGGAATCGGTCCGTCTCGATGACCCGAGCCAGGGGCTGAGCGATGCGATTCTCGATCAGTGTGACGTCTTGATCTGGTGGGGACACGTCCGCCAGGACCGAATTTCAGAACGTAAAGCACAGGAGATTGTCGCTCGAGTCAAGGCTGGCAAGTTGAGTTTGCTTCCTCTGCATTCGGCCCACTGGTCGATGCCGTTTATGGTGGCTATGGAGGAACGCGCCAAAGAAGACGCACTAGGTAAACTCCCAGAGGACCAACGGAGCAAAACCCGTGTGGTATTTGTTGACTCCCGTATACGGCGCGCACCTCAACGAGACACTCCCTTGACGCCGTCAAGCGAAATCCGCAAACAGGCTGACGGTACTTTTTTGTTACTCATGAAGCGTCCGAATTGCTGTTTCCCCGCCTACCGCCCGGATGGCAAGCCCAGCACTCTTCATACTTTGAAAGTAGATCACCCGATCGCTCGCGGGTTGCCTGAAAAATTCACTGTTCCGCATACTGAAATGTATGATGAACCTTTTCACGTTCCACCGCCTGACGTGGTCGTTTTTGAAGAACGTTGGGAGTTAGGTGAGCGGTTTCGCAGTGGTGCAGTGTGGCGAATCGGTAAAGGGAAACTCTTCTACTTTCGTCCCGGGCACGAGACCTTCAATGTTTATTTTCAGCCGGAAACACTGCAGGTTGTGGAAAACGCTGTACGTTGGATGGCAACCGAAAGCCGCGCTGTGGCAAAAAAATAGCGAGGCGTATGGTCCGTGCAGGGTGGCCTCTGCTGCTCATGGTGTCGTCACGGACTGTCGTATCGATTTTGTTACCGATGAATAGACACCAGAGAGTGTGATGCGGTAGCATGACCGACTTCAGATTCAGAGCCGGAGGGATAATACGATGCTCAGTTTGCGACGCTTGATCTTGGCGAGCCTCATGTCAGTGGGGGTTTCAACAGCTCTTTTCTCTGCGCCACCTCAGGCGACGCCCGCCAACCAGGTTCGGTTGTTGCCTGGATTTCAGGTGGAGTTGCTTTATTCCGTTCCCCAGGCGCGTCAGGGATCCTGGGTGAATATGACCGTTGACCCGCGCGGACGGTTGCTGGTTTCGCACGAACGTTTTCAGGTGACCGACGAAGGCGGATCGTTGTATCGCATTACTCCCCCAGCTTTGGGTGGTGACCCGGCAGATACCAAGGTGCAGAAAATGAAAGCACCGATTGGAGCTGCGCACGGCTTGCTGTATGCATTCGATAGCCTGTACGTCATGGTCAACGCGGGAGATAAATCGGGTTTGTATCGCTTGCGTGACACGAATGGTGACGACGAGTTCGATGAACTCAAGTTGTTGCGTAAGCTGAGTGGCGGGGGTGAACACGGTCCGCATGCTATCCTGCTGAGTCCTGATGGCAAGTCGCTCACTGTATGTGCAGGAAATCACACGGATCCCACGGAGTTTCAAGCATCACGTGTTCCACGCAATTGGCAGGAGGATCAGGTCTTACCACGGATGTGGGATGCCGGTGGCCACGCGGTGGGACGTATGGCACCTGGCGGTTGGATTGCACGCGTGGATCCCGAAGGCAAGAACTGGGAACTTTTGAGTAGTGGGTATCGCAATGAGTTCGACATCGCATTTAATTCGGATGGTGAATTGTTCACTTTTGATGCTGATATGGAATGGGACATCGGCTCTCCCTGGTATCGTCCGACGAGAGTGAATCACGTGGTTAGTGGAAGTGAGTTCGGGTGGCGTTCCGGGACTGGCAAGTGGCCCGAGTATTATCCAGACAGCCTGAATGCAGTCGTCGATATTGGCCCGGGTTCTCCGACTGGAATTGTATTTGGTACGGGCGCTAAATTTCCGGCCAAGTACCAGCGTGCGTTATTCTTGTGTGATTGGAGCTACGGCTTGATTTACGCAGTGCATATGACGCCGTCCGGCGCCTCGTACACGGCCACTGCAGAGCAGTTTGCCACGGCGGCTCCGTTTGCTGTGACAGATATGGTTGTCAATCCCCATGATGGCGCGTTGTACGTAACTGTTGGTGGCCGAGGTACCCAGTCTGGACTTTATCGCATCACCTACAAGGGTTCGGAATCAACTGAGATGGTGCCGTTTGAGCCGAACCCAAAGGGCGGGGAAGAAAGAAATCTGCGTCGCAAATTGGAGAACCATCACAAACGTGGTGCTGGTATCACCGACCAGGTCTGGGCGAATCTTGGAAGTGGTGACCGCCATCTCCGTTATGCGGCGCGGGTCGCGATTGAGCATCAGCCGGTTGAGAGTTGGCGGCAGCGTGCCTTGGCAGAAACCGGTACGCGTGGCTTGATCAACGCGATGGTGGCACTCGCCCGGCAGGGCGACAAGAGTTTGCAGCCACAGATCGTGCAAGCGTTAGGGCGCCTTTCCTGGTCTCAACTAGACGTCTCGGCCCGTCTTGAGTTACTGCGTGCGTATGGATTGACCTTCGCCAGGCACGGTGCGCCGGCACCCTCGCTGCGCGAAAGTCTGTTGGACACACTCAATGGGGCTTTCCCTGCAGAGGACGTGCGGGTCAATCGTGAATTGTGCAGTTTGCTAGTGTTTCTGGAGGCTCCTGAAGTCGCAGCACGAACACTTGACTTGCTCAAGCAGGCTCCGACTCAAGAGGAGCAGATTCACTATTTATTGTGCTTGCGCAGTCTCAAGGTGGGCTGGTCGGTGGAACAACGTCGCACCTATTTCGAATCGTTTCGTACGGTCGCCAGCCATCGCGGTGGCCACTCGTTTACAGGTTTTCTCAAGAATATCCACAAAGAGGCTGCGGACTCGTTGGATGATGCTACCGCACAGGCTCTAGGAGATCTGATCAAAGCGCCTCCTGCTCCTGCTCCGGTCGAAGGTCCTGCCCGCAAATTAGTCAAAAAGTGGCAAGTCGACGAGTTGCTTCAACAAGTTGATAAAGCGACTGCAACTGCGAACTTGAAGCGTGGTCGCGCCGTGTTTACCCAGGCTCTTTGTTATAAGTGCCATCGTTTTCGAGGCCAGGGCGGTATTACCGGGCCAGATTTGACCGGTGTTGCCGGCCGATTTAACAACCGTAATTTGCTGGAGTCTTTATTAGAGCCCAACAAAGTTGTATCGGATCAATATGCCACCTCCACGTTTGTATTGGCCGATGGCCGGACGGTTTCTGGCAGGGTAGTAAATCTTTCCGGAAATCGGATTATGGTGATGACCGATATGCTGAACCCGGGGCGGCCGGCTTCGGTTAATCGGGATCAGGTTGACGAAGTTTTGCCTTCGACGACCTCATTGATGCCGACAGGATTGCTTGACACATTTACGGCGGCGGAAGTGCTCGACCTGATTGCGTATCTTCGCAGTGGAGGGAAGCGGTCGAATGCGACACTGAAGGCCGCTGCTCGCGTGTCAAACGGAGTGTCCGGTGGTGATTAGCGATGGAGCAGATCCGGTTGCGGGACCTTGCTCGGAAGAGGTCTCGTGGAGTCAGAGAGTGGCGAAGTCCGAATTGGTCATGCAGGTGGCCTTTCACGACCTGCTTTGCAAAGTGATTGGACACTATGTTTGACGGTTGGGAACAGGAACAGCGATTTCGAGATGCCTGGGATGCTGTTGGTATCGTTCGCCGCGTTTCGTATTCGTTGTTTACGTTTGGCGCGTCGGACTTGGGGTATTACCTCGTCTGTGGCGATTCCGATACAAAGCAACCAGTTTCAGTGACGTCGGGCGAGGTGCGGGTAAAACGACCAACGATTATTACGCCACAAAGCGTCAAGCCTGAATTCGAAGGTTTCTTTGAAAATCCTGAAGAGGAGGAGGTGGCGGATTACTTGTTGGCACGCAGCGCGCATTTTTCCAGCCTTCAATTCGTCAATCAGCAGGGCGAAAAGCAAATTGTTAGCGACAGTATTGACGAAGCGGTCGACCGCCTGAATCAGAAATTGGATGACGAAGAAGAAGATCAGATTGCAATTCTGACAGCACCGGCGAATTTGGGTGGAGTGGCTGTTTTGAGATACACAGCTGAACGCATCTGGGAAAGCGCGCCCGACAACATTCAGGAGCTTCGCGAGAGAGGATTCTTGCCTTAGATCCTCGTGGCGTTGCCGGGTGTGAAACCTGTCGTCCATCTCTCTGTTGCAGAGTCACGGACGTGAAGTCGCACAATGCATGTTTGCCAGTCGCAAGGAGAGTGTTTGCGTGAGCTCCTCAGGTCCAGAGTCGGTTTTCGCTGAGTGCGCGACCTCGACATTGCGCGTGATCGATGCGAACCGAAATCGCGCTGCCGAGGGTTTGCGAGTCGTGGAGGAGTATTTTCGATTCGTCCTCGATGACCCGCTCTTGACGCGACATTGCAAGCAGTTGCGTCACGACCTCAGGGTACTTCTAGCGGGAATCCCCGAGCATTACCTCTCTGTTTCACGAGACACGACTGCCGACGTTGGAACCGAAGTAGAGGTCGCTGGTGAGTACGTTCGTCCTACCGGGCAGTCCGTGGCGTATTCAAGTTGGAAACGTTTGCAGCAGGCATTGCGCGTATTGGAAGAGTATACGAAACTCGTATCGCCTGCGGTTGCGGTTCAGATTGAGGCGTTGAGGTACTCTTCATATACGTTGGAACGCTGTTTTCAAATCGCTGACGATGCGCATAGGAAATTGGCCAACGCACGGCTCTATGTATTGATCGACGCGGGCCAAGGAATTGATGCGATGCTCTGTCTGGCGCAGGCATTGGTAGAGGCAGGTGTGCACGTCCTGCAGTTGCGAGATAAGGGGTTGTCAGACGAAAGGTTAGTCGCAGCGGCGAGGGGCCTGCGTCGCGTCACAGCTAACCAGCAGACCCTGTTTATTGTCAATGATCGCCCGGATATCGCCTTGTTGTCTTGCGCCGATGGCGTTCACGTTGGACAAGAGGAACTGGGGGTAAAAGATGTGCGCGCGGTGGTAGGACCAGAGATGCTGGTAGGTGTTTCAACCCATTCGATTCACCAGGCTCGGGAAGCAGTGATGGTCGGTGCGAGTTATTTGGGATGTGGCCCTACTTTTCCTTCCAGGACGAAGCAGTTCAGCACGTTTGCGGGGCTTGAGTTTCTGGAGGAGGCTGGCGCAGAAATAGGCCTGCCAGCATTTGCTATTGGTGGAATTGGCCCCGGAAATGTTTCACGTGTTCTTGCCACTGGAGCAAGACGCATTGCGGTGTCGAACGCCGTGACGACGGCCACTCAGCCAGAACTGGTTGTGAGCGAATTACTGGCAGAGCTCAGCAACTATCCTCTCCACGCGGCCCAAACGGTGCACGCGGCAGACGGCGATGATGCTGGCGAGTGAACTGCTTCAGAGTGGCGCGAGTCCAGTGGAGAGCTGCTAACGGACGATCTACGGTCATCAATGCCGATCTTGTCCGAGCAGTTTTTCTTCGACGCGATCGGCCTGCCAGGCAACGGCAGAAATAATTTTTGTCGCTTCCAGCGCGTCGACTGTTTCTGCGAGTTGGTTGGCCTGAATCACAACTTGATCGCCGGTCGGGCTGCTTTGGATCGCAAAGGCACCGTGGACCATCTTGGCGTTGTGTTTGAGTAACTTCATGGAATTCGAAACCGTTGCCGGTCCACAGATTGAACTATAAGCGATGAGGTTGTTGCCGTCGTCGTCTTGTTCGTCAAATTGGACAGTGACGGTTTGTTTTCGCAAAGCGCCGATATTCACGACGATTTGCCAGAGGTTCGATGACTTTTCTGTGAGTTTCCACTCGTTGGATTGTACGACGACGCGTATTAAACCACGTTGATCTACTGGGGCCGCTGCTGGCTCATCGAGAGTCGCACCCAAGTCATCACCACTACTTCCGGCTGCGGCACTCGCGGCCGCCACCGGCGGACTGGGAGTAGCCTGTGCGGGCGGGGGAGTTGTCGGCTGTGCGGTCTGTTGTCCTGGCGGTTGCGCGCCAGGTTGTTGCATGCCTGGCTGCGGGGGAGGGTACATTCCTGGTTGCATTGGTTGTTGCATTCCGGGCTGCATAGGTTGTTGCATGCCAGGCTGCATCGGTGGGTACATGCCAGGCTGCATACCGTACATGGACTGTTGCATCATTCCGGGCATCATCATCCCGAATCCGGCGCCCATGCCCATGCCCATGGCGCCACCTGCACCACCACCATTTTCGGCCATCTTGCCCATTGCGTTTGCGGCCTGGTACATCGTAAATGCCTGCAGATTGCCGACTGCACCCATACTGCTGCGGGCATCGATGGCTTTTTGCACTTCCTCTGGTGGACTAATCGAGTTGATGAAAAAGTCGACGAGTTCCAGCCCATACCGGGCAAAATCTTCTGCCAGCTTGACCCGCACTGCGGATGACACTTCGTCGAACTTGGCCGGCAGATCCAATATCGGGATTTTCAGTGTGGCCAGCAGATCGGTCATCTTGGAAACGATCTGATCTTTCAGATACGAAGAAATCTGGTCGGTGGTATATTTGCCTTGTGAACCCACTAGCGTGTTGAGCAACAATGGGGCATCGGTAACACGCATTGCGAACTTGCCGTTACTGCGTAAACGAACCAAGCCAAAATCCGGGTCGCGAGAAATGATCGGTTGCTTGGTGCCCCATTTCTGGTCGAGAAACGTCTGCTTGCCAATAAAGTAGACCATTGCCTGGAACGGTGATTTTTCCCAGGGCATCGTCAAGAGGCGGGTGATCAGCGGCACATTCGCCGTTGTGAGTGTGTGTCTTCCGGGGGAAAAGGTATCCATCGCTTTACCATCCCGGTAGAAAACGGCCTCCTGGTTCTCTTGCACGATGAGTTGCGCACCCATTTTGATGTCAGCGCTACCAGAAGCTGGCCAGCGGTGGACGAGTTCCTGATTTGAGTGATCAGCGAACTGAATGACTTCCATTCGGTCAAAGAGGCCCATTGAGGGAATCCTTAGGTTGTGAATTTTGGAACGTACTGTCCGTTCTTGTTTTTCTGTTTGTCAAACGCACCGTCATTCTAACAAAGCACGACTTCCCGGTGGTAGAAACGCACATCGTGGGAGCAAGATGCACCCCCGGCTGCCTAGGAGCCCTGGTTTGCCAGCCCTTTGAGAATTTCGTGGCGCTTGGCGTAGTGTTGCTCAAGCTCGGCAATTCCCTGGAGCAACTTGTCTGAAACTTGTTTGGCAGGCGTCTGGGTACTGGTCAGCTTTTCGATCTTGGCAGCAAATTGTTCCACTTTGGTCACCATTGCCATGTCTTGATCGTAAACGGCGTCAAGCCGCTGTTCGTCGACGTTGACAAAGCCAAAAAACGCGCTGTATCCACGCACATCGCCGCGGATCTTCGACATGAGCTGGTCGAGCCTTGCACGGGCTCGGTCAAGCGCCGGCAGATCGTCGATCTGTAGACTCTCAACGAGTGTTCTGGCGTAGGTGTCCAGCTGGACCTTGCTTTTTTGGAGCAAGTCCGCCATCCAGGACCGGACGATGTAATCGCTTTCACGCCGATATTCTTTTTCCAAGTAGCCGCGAAAGCCTGGAATGTTTCGCAGTGTACTTTCAATCCGGCCGCGATTTTCGGCGTGACGTTCAGGATCAATCACAAATAAGCTCCTCACTTTACCTGGACGGTGTGCCATTCTGCTGGTTTGTTTGCAGCTGGCACGCAGCGCACTTGAGTTGACCAATAGTCGTGATGGTACTCTGGGACATCCCAAACTCTGGCAGCATCCTAACAAATTCTTTTGAGCGGTAGTGTCTTTATCCGCTCTGTTTGCCGCGGCTGTGTTTGGGGTTGTCGAACAGCGACGGTATACAGCTCCTGGAGTAAGTTCGTTGCCAGGTTGTCGTTTCTTGGAAAGGTCGTTTGAAATTGTCAGGTTTCGATGACGGTCATTTGCCGGTAAACCTGTTTCAGAAGATGTATGTAGGCCGGTATTGCGCCGT
>CAZITS010000036.1:0-15620 GCA_964542185.1 uncultured Pirellulaceae bacterium | reverse complement strand
TGCTCAATTTTTATTAGCGGCCTGTTCAAAGGTGTCTGTGCTCTCGGATCGAATTGGATTCGCCAAGTCGTACCACGGGCAGGGCTACTCGGATCGTTGAGCGCTATTGCGCTGGTCATTATCGCATTTATGCCACTCATGGAAATTGTCAATTATCCGGTAGCCGGGCTTTCTGCCTTGGCTGTCATCTTGACCACACTGATTGCACATGTTCGTTTTCCATTACGTATACCAGGTGCGCTCGGGGCACTCCTGGTTGGCAGCCTCGTCTACTACTCGATGGCGTTCGGCGGTTGGCTAGAACTACCAAAACCAGAATTCCAGGTTGGCGATGCAGTACTTCCTACTCAATGGCTCAGCGTCTTTCAGTTCCATTGGGTCAAGGCGTTAGGAGATTGCCTGCAGTACCTGCCGGTCGTGCTTCCATTCGCTCTAGGGACCGTTGTGGGGGGAATTGACTGCACGGAAAGTGCCGCGACCGTAGGTGACGAATACCACACCGGCAAGGTAATCGGGGTAGAGGCAATTGCGACTCTGGCGGCCGCGCTCTGTGGCGGTGTCATCCAAACGACACCCTACATTGGTCATCCCGCGTACAAGGCGATGGGCGGTCGCGCGGCATATTCCCTGGCAACTGCACTGTTCGTGGGTGGTGCAGGATTATTTGGTTACTTTGGGCTTCTGTACGCCATCATCCCTAAGGCAGCCATTTTCCCGATACTTATTTTCATCGGCCTGGAAATTACGGCGCAAAGTTATCTCGCTACACCGCGACGACACTATGCGGCAATTGCGATTTCGTGCCTGCCGGCCATGGCCTACCTGGCCCAGCTCTTCACAAGTCAAGTGGTAAGCGATCCAGCAGTGCAACTTGATCAGCTAGGGGCAGCGACCCAGGCAACGCTGTTGAATTTACGGATCCTGTCCAACGGGTTCATCATCACGAGTCTACTCTGGGCCTCGGCGTTGGCCGCTCTGATTGACCGACGTCTCGCACTCGCATCACTGTTCTATTTGATTGCCGCAGTTTTCACTTGTTTCGGCATCATTCACTCCCCCCTTGCCAGTAACGCAACGTTCCTTCTCCACCATCTGGAATCCTCTCAACTGGAAATCGTCTGCCGTTACGCAGGTGGATATCTGGCAACCGCTGTCCTGCTCGGCGTGTGGCACCTCCTGGAACCGCGTTCCAGCTCGGCACCTCTGCCCGACGCAGATCCAACCAACGAGCTGGAACCCTAACGTTCTTGAATCAAGGATCTTCTCACGGTGCCACTGCAACGCGTTCTCGAGCCTGAAGTCATGGACACGGAAAGCGAAGCACGTGACTATGACAGCATGGACCACTCGGCTGTCAACCAATGCTTTGTGTCTGATTTGTTGGATCGTTGTGCCAGCCCTACAAATGTGCTGGATTTGGGAACAGGCACAGCCCAGGTACCCGTTGTCCTCTGCCAAAGACAAACCGATTGTCGTGTCTTGGCTACCGACCTGGCAACTCACATGCTCGAACTCGCTCGCTACAACGTGGAATTAGCCAGCTTGACCAACCGGATTCAGTTGGGACACGTTGATGCCAAGCAACTCCCCTACGACGATGCGTCCTTCCCATTGGTAATGTCTAACAGCATTGTCCACCACATTCCCGACCCATCGGTAGTGCTGGGGGAAGCGATCCGCGTAACCGAGCCAGTAGGATTCCTGTTTTTTCGCGACCTGCTCCGTCCCACCGACAACGACACACTGATAAATCTGGTAGAGACCTACGCGGGTAGAGAAGGGGAGCATGCACAGCAGATGTTTGAGGATTCATTACGCGCTGCACTAAGTCTGAATGAAATCCGCGAACTGGTCTCGAGCTTCGGCTTTCCCACGTCAACGGTCCAACCCACCAGCGACCGGCACTGGACATGGGCGACAAACCGAGACGCGCGGAGCCCTCAATGAAACCCACTGTCTAAGAAACCCACTGTCTAATGGGGGCTGCAATGAACCGAGCCCCGCACTGCCTACGGCGACAGCCTGTCCCCAGAAATCAAGAGCTATGCAATCCTACCTGGACTTACTGCAACACATCACCGATCACGGCGTCAAGAAATCTGATCGAACTGGTACGGGTACAGTCAGTGTGTTTGGATACCAACTGCGATTCGATCTCGCGAGCGGATTCCCACTACTGACGACAAAGAAACTCCATTTGAAATCGATCGTCTACGAGTTGCTCTGGTTTCTCCGGGGCGACACAAACACGCAGTACTTGCGCGAACATGGTGTTACGATCTGGGACGAGTGGGCCGACGCCCAAGGCGAACTGGGGCCGGTATACGGCCGCCAATGGCGCAGTTGGCCAACCGCCGACGGAAACACGATCGATCAAATGACAGAAGTCGTTCAATCTATCCAGGAAAACCCCAACTCGCGCAGACTGATTGTCAGCGCCTGGAACGTCGGCGAACTAGAGCACATGGCATTGCCTCCTTGCCACTTGCTGTTTCAGTTTTATGTTGCAGACGGGAAGCTATCATGCCAACTTTATCAGCGCAGTGCGGACGTTTTCCTGGGCGTACCCTTTAACATCGCCTCGTACTCTCTGCTAACGCTCATGATGGCGCAAGTCACCAATCTTGAACCCGGAGAATTCATACTCACTCTCGGCGACGCCCATCTCTACACAAATCATTTGGAACAGACAGCCCTGCAATTGACACGTACTCCCAACCCGCCACCAACGATGCATCTGAATCCCAACACCACATCCCTGTTTGATTTCTCGTACAACGATTTTACGTTAGTGGATTACCACCCCCACCCACATATCGCAGCGCCCGTTGCCATTTAGCCAGACTTGGTGAAGCGCATGACAAACACATGTTCCCTCATTGTTGCGATGTCTCGCAATCGGGTCATCGGCCGCGCCGGCGGCCTTCCCTGGAGACTGTCAGCAGACCTGAGACGCTTCAAAGAGCTGACGATGGGCCACCACATTATCATGGGGCGCAAGACCTATGAGTCAATTGGCCGACCACTCAAAGGCCGAAAGATGGTAGTCATCTCGCGACACCCCGAGCGCATCGCTACGTACGCGCATGTCGCACCCTCGCTGGCCGACGCACTTCAAATCTGCCAAGAAGACGACCAATCATTTGTCATTGGCGGCGCCCAGATTTACAGTGACGCGTTACCGCTGATGCAACGTCTCTACCTGACGCAGGTACACGCGGAAATCACCGGCGATGTCGTCTTCCCGGAATTCACCGCGGCCGATTGGACTGAAACTACGAGGTCAGACCACGAGGCGGATGAAAAAAACGAATACGCTTACAGCTTCCTCGTTCTCGATCGTGTCGCTGCGGCCCACCAGACCAGCTAGCAGGCGACGCCCGCGATTACTTCTCGGTCGATTGCCGTTACGGACCCGATCAAACCCGACGCGGCCCCGTGCCGCCGAAAACTCAGGCGATTACATCCTGAATGACCTCGGCCTGCTGGACGCCCGTCAACTTGTGATCCAAACCACCATAGAAATAGGTAAGTTTCTCGTGGTCTAAACCAAGCAGGTGCAAGATCGTCGCATGCAAGTCACGAACATGATGGCGGTCTATCTCCGCCTGGTGTCCAAGCGGGTCTGTCTCTCCATGGGCATGCCCACCTTTTACACCACCTCCCGCCATCCAGTAGAGAAACCCTTTCGCGTTATGGTCACGTCCGCCACTATTCTGTGCCACTGGCTGGCGTCCAAACTCCCCCCCCCAGACAATCAGCGTATCGTCCAACAAGCCACGTTGTTTCAGGTCGTTAATCAGTCCATAAATCGGCCGATCAATTTCCGGCGCATGAATCTTGAGATTGGTTTCCACATTCCCATGGGCATCCCAAGTTTCCTCACCATGACCGCCGCCCGAGTAGATCTGTACAAACCGCACGCCACGCTCTACCAGTCGCCGGGCAATCAAACATTGCGCACCGAAAGAGCGGGGTCCTAGCGATTTCTTGTGAGTGGCTTCATGAGCTCCTTGGAGGCCATACAGGTCGAGTGTACGCTCCGTCTCCTGTGCCAAGTCCAGCGCTTCAGGCGCCGTACTTTGCAGCTGATATGCCAACTCGTAACTGGCGATACGCGCCGCCAACTCAGAGTAACCCGGTCGCTGACTCATGTGGCGTCGATTGAGTCGATCTAGAGTATCAATCAAATCCCGCTGTGCGTCGGGGCTGATCTTTGCCTCAGGTGTCAGATCGAGAATAGGTTCGCCTTTATTGCGCAAGTGCGTTCCCTGATAAGCCGCCGGCATAAAACCAGCCGACCAATTCGCCGCTCCTGAAATCGGACCGCCACGAGGATCAAGCATGACAACATAGCCCGGCAAGTTGTCATTGACACTTCCCAATCCATAACCAACCCAAGACCCAACCGTTGGATGCCCTTGTATGATCCGCCCACTGTTCATCTGGATCATTGCCGAACCATGCGCAAACGTATCTGCGTACAAGCTTTTGACAACGCAGATCTCATCCAGACAACGATTGATCCACGGAAACGCGTCGGACCCCCACATTCCCGACTGCCCGTGCTGTGCAAATTTGCGTTGGGACCCTAACAGCTTCTGCTTTTGAATCGACCTTCTGCGAATTTCAATGTCAACCGTTTGACCGTGGCGCGACTGCAACTCCGGTTTATAGTCCCACGAATCCATCGAAGTGGGACCGCCGTACATGAACAAAAAAATGACATGCTTGGCCCGGGGTGCAAAATGCGGTGCTCGCTCCGCGAGTGGGTGCACTAAGCTGGACTCCGCTTCCCCAGCAGCAACAGCTGGCGCGAAGAAGCCGTCTTTTCTCAACAAATCCGTCAGCGCCAGACCACCAAATCCAGCACCCAGCTCCCACAAGAATCTACGTCGCGCAGACCGACAGGGCTCTTGACCACCGGAACCCAAACTGACACCCGCTGGCTGTTCAGGGGACATCTATTCCGTTCTCTTTGTCACGGTGAGATTGGAAGTTCAACGCACAAAGTCGCGTGATGCCGCAACCAGGCTTTCAGCTTTTACCTGAAAACTGCGACGTAGACCGGAGATCATTATAGCCGAATTCTACGGGCAGGATGATATGACTTTGGCGCCGCCTCAACCACTAGCCGGGCGGCCACTGCATGGACCGGCCACCCAGCAGGTGAAAATGAAGGTGATCGACTGTCTGGCCTCCATGAGTCCCCGTATTCACAACGACGCGGTAACCTGTCGCAGCCAGATCATAGGTATCTGCCAAGCGGACAATCACCAGATACAAATGACCCACTAAAGCCTGATCTTCAGCCGTCAGTTCATTAACGGACGCAATCTCTTTCTTGGGAATTACCAGAATGTGCGTGGGAGCCTGGGGGTTGATGTCACGAAAGGCAAGACAGAGTTCATCGTCGTAGACAACGTCTGCTGGGATTTCTCCATCGATGATCCGTTTGAAAATCGTTTTTTCAGGCATTCACTTCTTACTCCGGTATAGCATTCACTAATGCCACCTTTACTTCACTTCAGACACTTCACTCTACTGAATCTTCTACCGACAAATCGTCAATGCGCGGACTTGGAAGAACGTCGCTTGCGTCGTGGTGTCTTGGCCAACATCCATTCCTTTGTCAACGTCTCGAACACCTCAGGCGATTCATATCGAATGATGTCTTTGCCTTCAGGCATCGGACCGATCAAGCCACGGAATACAGGCAGCCCTCTCAAATCAAGATCAGTACTACAGTCATCCACACCAATTTGTGTATGAGACTCGGTCAACGTCTCCGCGGAGTCGTAATCGCGAGTTCTCAAGTTTCCATCCGCTGCTCGTGTAACTACTCGATAAGTACTCTTAGTCATGGTGGATCCCCTGGCTATAAACACACCGCTTGGATCAACCATCCGTGGTAAAGTCGCGTTGCTCCTTCGTATAAAAGAGGACATCGGCATGCGTCGTTTACCTTCCCCAACTAACTTGCCTGTCCTAGCAGACAAGTTGTATTCCCCACATCTGCTAGAGATGAATCATCTCGCATGGCCGTCAAAACCATCACCTGCTCCTAGCTTCTAGCCAAGACAGACTTTGCCTGCCGGGGCAATGAAAGCCGACGCACCGTGCCGATCTCCCTGTTTTTTTGCGATCCCCGAGTACCGCTTCCCGGCGTCTGCCTACCGGGCCCCTGACGATTGCCTCCCTAGCTGCAAAACTTGCGGCGTGATAACCTGGGGGACTAGCGGAATCTGAACTTTCTCTATCGATGGCTACTTTAAATGTCCGGTCCAGACTTTGACAAACACTCTCTGCTTCCGGTAATTGCCCAGGATTTCGAGTCCGGCGACGTGTTGATGCTGGCTTACATGAACCGCGAAGCCTATGACGAAACACTCAACACTGGTCGCGTCTGTTACTACAGTCGCAGCCGACAGAAGCTCTGGCGTAAAGGAGAAGAGAGCGGGAACATCCAGGAAGTCAAAGAGGTTTTCTTTGACTGCGACGCTGACACCTTACTGGTTAAAGTCAACCAAATCGGTGGCGCAGCCTGCCATGAAGGCTACCGCAGCTGTTTCTTTCGCCAAATCACCCCATCGACAGGGGAAGTCAACACGGTAGGAGAACGCGTTTTTGACCCGGCCAAGGTTTATGGTAAATAAACCCATCGATAAAAAAGCCCTCCGCAAATGAACTGGCTGCCAAACGCGCCTGGCAGCACCGAAACTAGCGCCCCATCGTAGACGGTAAACGCAGCATGTCAGAGTCAAAGTTAAAACTGGGAATTCCCGCAGGCAGCCTACAGCAGGCTACAGCCGAATTACTCAAGAAGGCGGGATATCACGTCACGTTTCCGTCACGATCTTACTACCCTTCAATCGATGACGACGAAATTGAATGCCTGCTGATCCGAGCGCAGGAGATGGCTCGTTATGTCGAACAAGGCATCCTGGACGCGGGCATTACTGGTCACGACTGGATTATGGAAACCGAGGCTCAGGTCGTTGAAATCTGCGAACTGATTTTTTCGAAAGTGAGCCGCAGGCCTGTACGCTGGGTGCTCTGTGTACCAAATGATTCCCCGGTGCAATCGGTCCAGGATCTGCAAGGCAAACGTATTGCAACTGAGGCTGTCGGATTGACAACGCGTTACCTCGCGAGACACGGAGTCGAGGCCCGGATCGAATTTTCCTGGGGAGCTACAGAGGTCAAACCCCCACAACTTGCGGACGCGATCGTCGAAGTTACCGAAACCGGCAGTTCATTGCGGGCAAATAACTTGCGTATTGTTGACGAAGTGTTGCAAAGCACCACGCGTTTGATCGCAAACAAAGAGGCCGTCACTGATCCTTGGAAACAGTCCAAATTGAGTGACATTTCAATGATGCTGGAATCCTGTCTGGCTGCGGAAGGCAAAGTTGGTTTGATGATGAATGTGGCCCGCATGGATCTGGACAAAGTACTGGAACTACTCCCAGCCTTGCAGAAACCAACAGTCTCCACGTTGTCCGATCCGGACTGGGTCGACGTGAACACGATTGTGGAAGAGTCGATCGTACGCAAAATTGTGCCTGGTTTGAAAGAAGCAGGCGCACGCGGGATCGTCGAGTACGCCATCAACAAGATCATCGCTTGATGACGTAAACACCTAGAACCATATTCCATCTGGTTCAGTAGCTGCACCGATCATGCCACGTACAAATCGCTGATCCGCTCCCAATCGATTTGGTTCTAGACAACAACCAAAGGCAACTTCGGCCGCGTAATCGAGTGCCTCTGCCTTACCCGCGAGCGACTCGCATACCTTCCTGGCGCAGGCAGGCAACCGCCTTCTCTTATCTACTGAAGACCGCCAGAGTCGACGTTTGCCTCGCGATTACAGCCACCAGCCAACGTTCAGGCCGAGTAAGCAAATGAGCGGAAATCCTTGGGTCGATAACGCATGACGTCTACAATGCAGCTGCAGGCTAGTACTCCGTGCAATTCATCCAGAGCGGAAATCTCAGCGACAGGCGGAAAGGTAGCTCGATGGCCAGACTGCGTTTAGGCAAAACGCTGATGGATTACATGGTGATCGCTATCACCCCGGTTCTCATCATGCTACTCGTCGGCAGTCTGACCTTCTTTCTGCTGACCGTGTTCTACGATGGGCTCTATGACGCGCGCCTACGGTTCATTTTCTCCTGCTTTGTCTTTGCAGTCGTACTGATCGCACGGATCTCAATCGAAGAGGGCAAAGAGCGCGCAGTCCTCTTCGCAATCCCCCTGGCGATTGCGATGTTTGTCGCGGTAGCAAGATTCAGCGATCTGAACATCCTGTTCAACGTCTGCCTGATTGGTCTTATCTGGTGGAGCACCAACAAGCTGACTTGGGATAGTACGGTGATCGATGATGAAAAAGATTCATCTGGAGAAGGCCTGTTACAGCAAATCGGCCTGGACGCCTTAGAGCCAGAAGCAAACTTGGATCAGACGAACCTCAAACTAGAGGCCACCACTTCGACGGAAAGTCCGCAACATGAGGCGGGATGGACGCAGCAACATCGCCAACAACAAAAAGGCCACACTCCCGGTCGCTGGGTAATCTACTTTTCGTTGGCTGCACTGCCGCTATTTGGTTTCGGCCAGTTAATGATCCCATCGGGTTCCACCACTCATCGCCAGGCCACATTCAACCAGCTGCTGGTTTACGTAGCAGCTGGCATCGGGTTGCTGATGACAACCAGTTTTCTAGGACTGCGCAGGTACCTGCGCCAACGCCAAATGGAAATGCCCAAGGATGTCAGTGGCGTCTGGCTCGGCGTCGGCAGCGCCATGATCGTGGGCATTCTATTGCTCTGTAGTGTATTACCACGCCCACAAGGCACTCACTCTGTCACAAGACCCTTTGTGGTTGGCTCGGTGGATCGCAACCCGAATCAGTGGGGGCCCTTCGACGACGGCCCGGAAGACGATCAACAGGGTAATCAAAGTATTGCGGACGATGAGAAGACAGGGCAGGGTGCGTCTAAAGCCGGCGAGCAAGGATCCGGAAATCAAGGCAGCACAACGGGCTCTGGAGCACAAGCCGACAGTGATCACGGAGCCAAAGGGAAAGGAAAAAAGAGTCAATCCGGAAAGAAGGGAAAGCCCCGTCAAGGCAAGGGACAAACACCGAAAGCGGGACGCAAATCCCAACAAGCCGAGAGCAAGGGGCGAGGCAAACAACAAAGTAAACAACAAGGCTCGACAGAAACAGAAAGTTCAAGGAATCAGAATCAGAGCGATTCTGCAAACAAAAACAAGTCGGCTGAAAGCAATTCCGACGCCTCTGGTAACCAGCAAGAAGACCAACAAAACGACAACGCGAAGTCAAACCAGCAAGAGTCTGACAACAACTCCCAACCCTCCGACGACAATCGCCGGGAAAGCGATGAAAACAACACGTCCGCCAAATCTGGCCTAGACGGCCAATCGGAACGTCGCGATAACAACGAACTCAAATCAATCAAAAAAAACCGATCCGGGGCCGGGTCGTCGCGGTCTCAACAACGACGAGGTGCACGACGAAAGAGTGCAACAAAAAACGCGAGTGGAGGTCGCTCGTCGGCTCCAGCGAACGCAATGTCATCGCCGCTGAATGTGTTCGGCTCAATACTGTCCGGGCTCGGCTGGATTGCCAAACTACTGTTTTGGTTCATTCTGATCTCGTTCGCGTGCTGGTGGCTGTGGAAGAACCGCGCCCAGGTCATGGAGGCCTGGCGCAAATTACTGAAAGACCTGGCTGATTTCTGGAGTCGACTGTTCGGCCGCCGCCCACACGAAGAGTCCTCTGCCACGACAATTGTCGAGCGAACATTGCCAGTACGCCCATTCGCGTCGTTTCAAAACCCATTTGCTTCTGGATTAGCAACTAATCGCTCCGTCGACGAACTGGTCCGTTACAGTTTTCAAGCTGTCGAAGCCTGGTCTCGCGAACGCGGATTCGCACGACCGGAAAATCAGACGCCGGTGGAATTTGCTCGACAGATTGCCGATCTGGATCCTGCAATGCGGACTAGCGTCGTCCGACTCGGCAACCTCTATTCCTGCGCTGCCTACGCGAACCGGACACTGAAGCCCTCTGATCTTCCCTATCTGAAAGACCTGTGGAACCAACTCGAAGCAACACCACCACCCGTGCCATTAACCACGTAAGAGCAGTGGAAACGGTTTTCGGCATACGACTTGACGGGGTATCCGGGTCGTGTGCAAAACCTGCGGACCAGCGAAACATTGCATACAGTTCCACAACGCAGTAGAAACAGAGTTAGAGTCGTCGCAACATATCCATTATCTTCAGACTGAGTAACGTGACATTATGATGTCCGAAGCGATCGCTGGAGCTCCGCCAAACAAGGGACGCTCCTCTGAATCCACGGGCAACTCGCCATTGGACTTCCATTTCTGTTTACTTCGCTCAATCTTTTTTTACCTTGCTCAATCGAGGTCTCCCGATGCGCTGTCTGATATACCTGGCAACCGTTACCGCTTTGTTCTTTGAATTCACTCCGCAATCATTACGATCCGCGGAACCCAATCGGCTCCCACTGATTTTCCATGAAGATTTCGAAGAGGGTGCGATGAACTGGGAAGCCAAAGACCCTGCTGGATGGAAAATAACGAAGACCAAACTGGGGCAGGTCTATAGCCAGTACAAGAAAGAAAGTGACTATAAACCACCGCATCGCAGCCCATTTCACATGTCTCTAATCAAGGACGTGGTAGTCGGAGACTTTGAGCTCACCGTTCAAGTCCGCAGCACGCATGCAGATTATGGGCATCGTGATGTCTGTTTGTTTCTGGGATACCAGGATCCTGCGCACTTCTATTATGTGCATCTCGGCAAAAAAACAGACGACCATGCAAACCAGGTTTTCATCGTGAATGGCAAACCGCGCACAAAAATCTCCCACAAGACCACGAGTGGTACCAATTGGGACGACCAATGGCACACCGTACGCATCGTACGCCAAACCAAGACTGGACTGATCGCGGTCTACTTTGACGACCTGAAAAATCCCATCATGCTGGCCCAAGACAAGACCTTCCTCCGGGGCCGCATTGGAGTCGGTTCATTCGATGACACTGGCGACTGGGACAACTTGCGGCTGCGCGGCATCCGCGTGCAAAACAAGTAGCCGCTTGTAAAACAGGTAGACTAGGCGCATTGCGACATCTGGAAGAAGTATTCCTTTTCTGCCGATTCTAGCGAAAGATCCGGTTGGGCAAGATCCGATAAAGTCGCTAATACACGGGCTTCCGCGCGGAGGCTCTCGGTAGACTTGCTGAGGATTTTTCCCATGACCTTCGCCGTTCGCTGGTGTCCCCACCTCGCTATCTTGTCCCTGCTGGCATCACCGCTAGCAGGCTTTGCCGAAGATCATTCCAACCCACTTCGGCGCGCGAGGCTCTCAGAGCCCAAGACCTTAGCTCCTGACGAGACTGCATTCACAGACGAAGAAACGGATCTGGACAGCCAGGTTTCGCCTGCTGCGGAACCCGCGTTATTCGCGCCGGTCAACACCGTGGGCCAACGCGAACAGGTTCGGCCAGTCTCGGGACGCTTTTCCAGGCGGCTCATCCATGCGCCACCCCAGGCGATCAGTGAAGAACTCATTCTAAGCGAACCTGGCACCTTCATCAGTACTCAAGACCCGATGACTGAGAGTATCGAAGGAGAAATTATCGACGCTGGCGAAGTCATCATGGAAACTGATAGTGGTTTATGTGAGGACTGCGGCACACTCGACTGCAATCAATGCTGCACGCTGCCATGCCCTTCGATTCCCTGGAATCGCTTGGAGTTCTTTTCTGGTGCAAATGGCTTTACAGGATCTGCCAATCGTGGCCAGGGAGCAAGCTTTGGTTTTCACCAGGGAATCAACATGGGAGCACCGGTGAGTCCATACGGAACTGGCGAGTTAGGCATGCAAATCGGCGTGCGGTTTCTCCAAAGCAACCTTTCCGGTAGCGGCTTCACTGACAATTCGCGCAACCAGACATTTCTAACTGCAGGGGTGTTTCACCGCGTCGACTGGGGTTTTCAAGGTGGAATCGTTTTCGACTACATGTCCGACAACTGGAATTATGGAATTGAACTCAGCCAACTACGTGGCGAAATGAGCTGGATGTGTACTCCACATCAGGATCTTGGCTTTCAATTCGCGACCAATATGAAGACCGACACAAGCGATACGTCCTTATCAGGACAGACAGCCCCCCTCACAGAGACCTGGGAAAGTGTCGACTTGTACACTTTTTTCTACCGTACTTCGTTCATGGGAGATGGTGCGTCAGGTACTATCCGCGCCGGGTGGACGGGACTCAGCACCGCATTGCTGGCCTCTGAACTTCAAGTGCCGATCACAGATAACCTCGCATTGCGCGCGGGCTACACCTATTTAATTCCCAACGAAGAAGATGGTGTAAGCGGAGCTGATGATGAAGTATGGAATGTAGCCATGGGAATCGTTTGGTATCCCGGGTGTGGCCGAGCCCGCACACGCAACTACTACCAACCGCTACTGCCGGTGGCAGATAACGGTTCGTTTATCAGCCATCGTCCGTAATCGTTAATGCTGCAGCACTGCTCGTTGCTGATGTTTTATTACTGCCGCCAGCCAGCGTCTACCGACCAGGAATCGCCGTCTGCACACGCGCTGTTACGCGGCCTTCACGCCCAGTCAGATGACGGCAAGTTCGCACCACTGGCAGCGCGCAAAACCAATGTGGTGAACATGCCACGCTGCACCACCGCATCATCCTGATTGATCAGCTCACGTCGCCAGTTAACCTGGCCGTTACGTCGTGACCGAACCCTGAGCTCTTCGATTTGAGACCGGACGCGCACAGTGTCACCGACATACAGCGGCATGACAAATAACCAGGACTCCATCCCGACAAACGCGCGCGTCGGAACGGCCCTTTAATGAATTCTGGCGTGCCAACGTCGCCAGGCAACGGGCTACATCCACTCCTTGATCTCACGTCCTTCGATCAAGCGAATCGGACGTCCGTCTGGAGTGTCAGCAATCAAATCGTGGGGAATCCCCAGTTTGGAGTACACCGTCGTTGCAATATCTGCGGACAGGTACTCATCACGGGCAACCTGGCCGCCATCCTCATTCGTGGCACCCAATACGTGGCCGCCGGGCACTCCGGCTCCCGCCATAATCGCAAATCCAGATGAGGCCCAATGGTCGCGTCCACTGGCGGAATTGATTTTTGGCGTCCTTCCAAAGTCGGTCAGCCAGCAGACAAGTGTATTGTCCAACATTCCACGTTGCTCAAGGTCGATCAACAATTGAGGAATTACTTGATCGACAGGTGGCATCCGGCTGTTCTTGAGGGACGTGAAGTTGTTCTGGTGTGTGTCCCAGCCACCGTCAGTCACGGTCACAAATCGCACACCTGATTCAACCAGGCGACGGGCCAGCAAGCAACTTTGCCCCAATCGATTACGGCCGTAGGCATCACGCAGCGCACCTTTCTCCTCGTCGAGCGCGAACGCTCGCTTCGTCTCTGGTGCCGTGATCATGTTTAGAGCTGCCTTGTAATGTTCGTCGAGCGTTGCAAACGCATCTTGCTGCAGCTCAGCTTTACGTTGAAGCTCATCAACACGTGCCAATAACCGGCGACGACGGCTGACACGTTTCATGGAAATTCCCTGAGGAGGGGTAATGTCTCGCACGTTAAACTTCTTCGCGTTCGGATCAGCGAGCATTTCAAACGGATTGTGTTCCAATCCCAAAATACCTGCGGTCCCGCCACCAAACCGACGATCAACTTGACTCCCCAACTGCACAAATGGGGGCATCGCGGTTTTGAAACCTTTCCGATAACTCATTACCGAACCGTAGCATGGGTAAGCGATCGCCTGATTGAAACGTCGACCAGACATAACCCACTGGTCCGCTGTACCGTGACTGCCGTTTTGCGGATTCCAACCACGCAGCAAAGCAAATCGTTGCTGGTGCTTCGCCATATTGGGCACAACTTCTGCGAAGCGCACTCCCGGGGTCGCAGCATCGATTGTTTGAAATTCACCTCGCACACTCAGTGGTGCCGCGGGCTTGGGATCAAACGTGTCATGGTGGCTCGTGCCACCACGAGTCCATATCAAGATGCAATTGACATCACGCGCTGAAGTGCCTTCGGCCGCTGCCACCGCGCGCTGCTTCAGCGCGTCCGACAAGGAAATGCCCAACCCCACCAATCCACCGATTTGCAAGCACCCGCGACGCGAGACTGTCTGATCTTGTGGAAGTAGATTCAACATGTTTCCCTCTCCATACTCTGTCGGCAACGTACCGCCACTGCTGGCACTCCAGCCAGGCAGGACAAGTAACTCGGGCACTGCATAAAACAAACTGGTAGCAATGGATCAGCCTGGTCGGCCACAGCCTGCGTCCAATTACCTGATTTGAAACCGCAAACCAGAAGCTGAGTACGATCAAGAATGGGAATCCACCAGCGGAACCCCTATCATATCAGTTTGGACTAACGCTTCAACGCGAATCACAACCGCACGACAACGAAACCACCAGCAAATCACTGACGAGTTCAAGAGGTCGGCGCTTGCGAATCTCCAATCGCTGATCAGCGAACGAAATGTCACCCGCGATGCATGGCGGTTCCTCTGGAGTTTCCGACCTGCCGGGGTCATAATACACGGACATTCACACTGGGCGACCGGTCCCGCAACCTCACACCGGCCACAGCGCATCGCAGGCCAGCCCCGGAATGCCGTTGGGTTGGTCGTGTCCACCTGTGGACGGTCGTGTAGCCGGCAGACCTGCCTTTCAGCCGTTTAGTTTTCTGCGTATCAAGATTGAAATCTCGTCGTTCACTTCACAACGGTTGACCATTATGCAAATGTTGAAGTGCCTCCAGGTAACCGGTGTATTGGTGGTTTCTTTCATAGCGACCGCGGCAGGACAAGGACTGCACATTACACCTGATCGCGTACTACTCACCGGCAAGTTCCAGCAAGCCCAGCTTCTTGTAAACCAGAAAGACTCGTCCAACACATCTGCAATAGGCCTGGATGACCTGACTGGTGCAGCAAATTACGAAGTCCTGGATCCAACCGTGGCACGAGTTGATACACAGGGACGCATTACCGCGTTACGCGACGGCATCACCAAAGTCACGGTCGCCTATGAGAATCTGGTTCAAGAGATTTTCGTCGAAGTGCAAGGCGAGAAAACCTCGCAAATTGAATTTACACAAGACATCCTTCCTATTCTCAACAAAGCAGGCTGTGCTGCTGGTGCCTGCCACGCTAGCCAATTCGGCAAAGGCGGCTTCAAGCTATCGATCTTTGGCTTTGACCCGCAAGCGGATTTTCGCGCCATTGCCAGGGCAAGCCGAGGCAGGCGCCTGAACTTTGGGAGCCCAAAGTTCAGTCTCTTGCTGGCCAAGCCAGCGATGCAAGTGCCCCACGGAGGCGGGCGGCGTCTCGATCCCGAAACAATCGGCTACGAAATCATGCGCGAGTGGATTTCAAATGGCGCCACCACTCCTGCAGATAAACCCGTCAAGGCAATATCACTTCACGTAACCCCTGGCCAACGGGCCACGAAACTGGATGAGACACAACAGTT
>CAZITS010000035.1:0-15927 GCA_964542185.1 uncultured Pirellulaceae bacterium | reverse complement strand
TCGAACGAAAACCCTGGAATCATCCAACAGACGGGACAACTCTGCCGCGGAGGCGCGTGACCAATCGACCTGGCTTCCCAAAGGATCAACCGGAGTTTTTCCATTCACACGGCGAATGCGATAGATGGCGCCCGGGATCCCTGGTTTGGCAACTTCTGACTTGGGGCAACTGATGCGAAACCAACCACCTGTATCAATCACTAGCAGGCTGCCATCCGCATCCTCCAGGACATCAGTGGGGTGGAAATCACGGCTCGCCGAACTGAGGAACACCTTATCCTCTGACGAAAATGAAGCTCCCTGCCTTTGCAACCGAGTCCACATCACTCTGGCGGTGTTGAACTGGGCAGCAAAATAGGTATCGCGATACGCGGCACCAAAGACAGTACTGCGGTAACGCATCATGCCAGATGGAGCGACTTGCCCCCAACGGCTCAGAGCAGGCAAGCGATGTCCGGTTTGCGGTAACACGGGTGGGCGGAAATCGCGTGGGGCTGCAGTCGCACCACGTACCCAATGAATCAACGCATCATGACGACCGTCGATGTTATCGAAAATCGCACAGGTCGTCAGCAATTCGCCTTCCGGGGTAAACACAACCTCCACTGGGTTGATTCCACCGGTGCCGACTACCTCAACGTCCGTTCCGTCGGGAAGACAGGAAAATACACCAGCCGCCGATCCTTTGACCGCCGGTTTTCCATCGGAACCGACCAGGTCGTAACCGAAAGTCCCGCCGGAAAAGTAGATCCGGCCATTGGGTCCCAGGTAGGCACCGTGCTGATTCGCCTTGCCGTTGAACTCCAGATACCCAACCAACTTTTCGCGGACATCCGCGACACCATCATCATCCGTATCTTGCAGACGCCACAAATACGGAGACGAAACCACGTACAGTGAGCCCCGGTGCCAGAGGGCGCCTTCTGGCATCACCATCCGGTCGGCAAAAATAGTACTCTTGTCAAATCGCCCGTCTCCATCGGTATCCTCGAGCATACGAATGAACCTGCAACGCTGTTCAAGTAGCGCTTCCTTGGCAAGGTTCTTTCCACTGGACTCTGCAATAAAGAGCCTGCCGCGGTCATCAAAACAGGCCATCATTGGATACCTGACAAGCGGCGGCGCCGCAGCCACTTCGATCACAAACCCGTCGGCGACCTGTAGTGGTGGTGGCTCAAATCCGGCTAGTTCCTCAGACTGGATGACCGACGTCACACCGACAGCAACACCCCACATACATGCGAAAATAAATGACGTACATTTCATGAGCTGGATCCCCTGACTTGCTGCTGGCACTACGACGGAAAAATCGAAAGTCACCTTCACAGGACAAGCTAACTGGAAAGCTAAACCCGGACCTGCTTTCCGAATCGCTCACGCTCTCACACTACTCCGCGAGTTGGACCGGTCGCTCATCACGCTGTCTGAGCAACTGCTGAAAAACACTCTCTCGCACAACTCCCCCCTCTTCGATCAGGATCGCAGAACCGGATCGTTGCTTTGCCATTGTTTGCTGCCAGCGCTGTCGCGCAATTTGCGGTGACCGATCTTCGGCTTCACGAATGTACTGGAATGGTAGATCTCGAAATCCAGCTTGGCGCGACAACGAACGATACGCCAGCAAACGTACGGCATTGTAAGAATCTTCGAGAAGTGCGCTAAGATACAGTGGTAGCCATTCGCTGCCAGACGCCGCCACAGCTGGCGTCCACCCCATGTGCCAGGCGACCAGCGCACGCTGCCCAGCATCCCCGCGCAGTGCCCAATCGACACCCGCAGCGATTTCCTGCTGATACTCATCCAATTGAGGGGGCGTCTGGCCATACCTGCGCTGGAGATGATCTGCCGTCCAACTGACTGGTTTATCCAAGTGACAGAGATTACAAGCATTCGGCCGTCCCACACCGTCATCGCGACTGACATTGGGGCTGGAAATCTGGTGACTCCGAATTGCCTTCAGCAAGGCATACGTCGTATGTGGCATGTGACAGTTATTGCAACGACTTCCGGCAGACTGGAGATCGTGAAAAGTATGCGTTGTCGCGGCGTATTGCTGACGCTCATGGCATTCCAAGCAACCCTGATCCGCCCGCATGCCCGGCTTGAGCTGATCATCTCTCCACTCATCTACCGACCGCGTGTCTGAATCCGACCGGTGTAGTGCATGACACGATAGACAAGACATTCCTCCCTCGACATGGCAACGCGATTTCAAGAGACCGTTGTATTCGCGGCCCGACACCCGAATCATCCCGTCCTCCCAAAACTGCGTATCAAAGTGACTGGAAAGGTCCTCGTAGGCGGGAAGACCCGCGAACAACTTCTTCAAATGAGCCTCTCCAGCGGCATCACGTTGAACCACGACACGGTTCTTGGCCAATGGTTGCCCCGGTCGAAAACGCGGCCCGTCATTCATTTCATCGCGCAATCCAGATCGATCGAGCGGAAAATTCACACTATGACATTGGCCGCACACTTGTGATGCCAAGGCGGCAGGCAGATCGGCAGGATTGACCATGGGGTCGTCCGCCACCGCACCGACGTTTGCGCGTCGCAATCGCACGTGCGCTGCGCCGGGTCCATGACAAGCTTCGCAGGCAATCCCAAACTCAGCAACGCGCGTGTCCATCGTCGCCCCATTCACAAACCTGGGCATCGGATGCGTCGTGTGACAAAACATACATTTGACATTCCAACGTCCTGTCTCGGAAACATGCTGGTCATCGACGGGACGCAGAAAAGCCGCATCCCTGGGAACCCACATCTGTTCCTGTCGCAAATAAAATATTGGCAACTGCCCCATCACCCGCGAATAACTCGAGTACCAGTACACTTGCATATGATGGGAACCGGTGGTCATCACAATCGGCCGCTCGATACGCTGCCTCGCTCCTTCAGTCCCGTCAGGATCGTCCATTTCGACCCAAAACTGATCACCCCGTCGGTGCAGAAAATATGATGCGTCTCCATACGAGACGTGACGATCCTGAAAATCACCAATCACAGCCGAGGGCGTCGCAACCTGTGTCATGCTACGGTGGTAGGATGCACTCCAACTGGCATGTTCGCTGGGGTGGCACTCCCGACAGGTATGTGATGCCACATACCCGTCACTGAGTACTTCCAACGGTCGCTCCTTGAGCAGCTGGAGCGGATCGGCCGGTGACTTCCCCTGTACCACAACATCTAAACCAGTATCTCGCAGCGGTCTTTCATACAGGGCAACTACCCAGGCTGTAGCGAACCCAATCACACCCAACAGCACCAGAACTGGCCATCGCCTTGCGGGCGAGCGAACACGGGTTGCCAAGAGCAGACCGAGCCCACAAACCAGAAGGCCAATCAGTAGGGTTGATTTTGCAAACACCGGTGAGCCACTCGAAGATCGACACGGAATCTCTAGGGTCCAAACCGAATTACACGCGGTGGTAAATCAGGTTCGGTTGGTTCAATAACCACATAACGGCGCCCCGCTACAATGTCAGAGATGACAGATCGGTTACGGCCGGGCCAACGAATCTCGATCTCCAGATTCTCCTCGCCTGCAAGTACGGCGAATCGCTTCTTCAGTTCACTCGCAGACAAATAACTGCCGCCCCCTTTTACCTGTTGCTGCATCGAACGATCGCCACTGCGTAAAATCACACTACTTCCAATGGCGTCGCGGTTACTAACAGTTCCAACCAATTGTACTACCAGAAAACTCGACTCAATCTTGTTGATTTTCTGATGGTCATTACGCAAGAGGGCCGGAGCCGAGTCCTGGTGCCCAATTACGATGTCTGGGTCGAGATCATCATCAAGATCGGCAACGACAAGTCCGCGCCCCACATGACGGCCAGTGAAATAGCCGCCGGCAAGACGGTCTGTCAAAATAGTGAACCGTCCTTCCTGATTACGCCACATTAAAGGAGGAGATTGATACGGCGAGTCTTCTCGATTGTCATCCACGTGACCATTCGTCACCATCAGATCAAGCCAGCCGTCACAATCAAAATCAGAGAAGACCGCTCCCCAGCCTACCCATGGCATGCTGGGAGCGCGCAACCCATACCTGGCACTCGCCTCCACGAATTGCTCGGCACCAATATTGGTGTAAAAGGCGTTGTTCTCGCCCTTAAAATTCGTCACGAAAATCTCAAACTGACCATCGTTATTGACATCCGCCGCAGCGACTCCCATGCCAGCTTGAGGGGCTCCCGTGTCATCGTAGCCAGCACCACACAATTCAGAAATGTCCTTGAAAGTACCGTCCTGTTGATTCACAAAAAGCGCGTTTGGATGTCCGTCGTTACCTACGTAGAGGTCAATCCAGCCATCCTGATTCAGGTCTGCCGCCACCGCCCCCTGAGCGCGCTGCGGTCGTGTCGCCAGACCTACATCAGCCGTCACTTCGATAAATGACCCATCCCCAAGATTGCGATAGAGAACATCGTGCACCGGTTCAATACTCGATGGGTTGCAGTACCGCCGAATCTGCCTGACAAAGTCGCCGCACCATTTGTCCTGAAACTCGGCAAAACTCCACTTGCCATAATTACAGACGTAGATGTCGAGTAGACCGTCGGCGTCATAGTCCAGCATGACTGCACTGGCGGCAAAACCCTCGTGCCCAACCCCAACCGCAGCATCAACGCGAGAAAAAGTTCCGTCTCCCAGATTTCGGAATAATTGATTCGCACCGTAGCAGGCGACATAGACATCGGGAAATCCATCCGCATCGTAATCACCGACTGCCAAACCAGCGCTGTAACCGTTGAATCCCAGTTGGCAATCGCCTGTCACCTCTTCAAAGTTCCAACCTCCCATATTCCGGTATGCACGATTCGTGGGACCGGGGCGTGTTAAATCAACGGGAAATGCGGTGCCCGTCGCAAAATAAAGATCGTCTCTGCCATCCAGATCGAAATCTACGACAGCAACACCGCTACCGTTCGCTGCAGGAAACGGCTTCTCAGGAGAAGTGCCTGTCTGATGTACGAAATCAATACCTGTCTCGGCCGTTACATCCACAAACCAAGGAACCACCGCAGTTGTTTCAGCTGAACTATTTGATACCGACTCCTGTTCCTGGGTACGCAGTTTCCCGGTACCCGCTTGAGGCGACACTACACTTTTCTGCGTGCTCGTGTCGGATGAGGTTGAATCACCACAACCGACAAGAAACCCAACACCCCAAAGAGCACATGTAATTCTTAAAAAGTAGCGATGCAACATAATCAGATTGGCACGATTTTCGAAATGATGAGCACTCTGTCAGGACAATTCGGCAAGTACAAACTCTCAATCGCCTAGAACGAATCAATTGGAATAAGATCCGTCGAAGGCAACGGCTTCGACGGATCTGTCAGAGAGGACCACAAAGCGGCGACAAACGGCTCTTTCTTGTACTCGTCTTGCTTGATCAACATGCGCACAATTTTTTCGGCTTCGTAACGTTCTCCCTGCTGGGCAAAATGATGTGCTTTCATCGCCTGACCCCAGAAGGAATTTGGGTTATCTGTCAAATATTTAGCGATCACTGTGGCGCGCCCCTCGCTCTTGCGCAGTGTTGCGGCGCGAACTTTCCATTGCTCTGCGCCCTCGGCATCCTTCAACAGGCTATAAGTACGTTGCAGCAAGAACGCTGTAGAAGATGCTAACTCAGGGTGCTTTTCTACTGGCTGGAGAAACTCCAGCGCTTTCTGGAATTCGCGGTCGGCGATCGCGAGTTTTGCGAGCTGTTCACAAGTTTGAAGATGCTGCTGATCAACACGCAAAGCTTCGTTCCAAGCCTGCTTCGCTTTTTCTGGACGCTCGGCAGCATCTTCCGCCTTACCAATCAAGAACCACAATTGAGCCGAAACAGATTGGCCATCTGCGCGCCGTGAATCCACCGCTTTACGCAAGAATACAACCGACTTTTCAACCTGATGCGACTCAAACAAGACCTCTCCATACATCTTAAAAAACTCCCACGCACGCACATTCAAGGAACCACCGTCAGGATCCTGCTCGATCAATTTCGCGAACTGCTCCACGGCCAGTTCGTAGTTGTGTAAATCGGTGTAAATCGCACCAAGAAACAATCTGCCTTGCGCCTCTTGACCGGGCAACGCGACATACTTCTCGGCTGTCTCCAATGCGTCTCGGAGACGACCAAGCTGTATCAAAATCGCGGTCAACTCATGCCACGCATCAGCATTATCAGGCTGCTCTGCAAGTACTAGTTGCAGGTGCGCAATCGCATCCGACCTCCTTCCGACAATCGCCAGTGCTTTCGCCAGTGCGTGTTCCTCTTCCGGACTCGCGGCGCCAACTACTTCAAACAACTTCAAGGCATCTCGGGGCTTGTTCAACTCAACCAGTGTGCGAGCGTGCAACGCCATCGCCCGAAAATGGTTAGGATTTTCTGAGAGAAACTTCGTCAGGAGAATTTCAGCATACTGGGGACGTCCTTCACGAAGCGCGACATCCGCCTGGCGGAGTCGACGTTCCTGATACCAGGAAACTGCGTACAAGCCCAACGCCACGCCGACACCTATGGTCACGACCAGAACGAGGTTGCGTAAACGGGACGAAGTTCCACCAGCAGGAGGCTTCGCAGACAAAGCTGCGCCCGTTCCAGCCGCGTTTTGTGAATCAGATCGTTTTGCAGGAGGTTTTCGTTTACGGCTCATCCGGAATCCTCTTCTGCAGTCAAACGAGGTTGCGAAACCGTCAATGGCGGCTCCACTACAGTGTAAACACAACCTGACGTCAGGCCGTTCAATGTAGTCTGACGCCCGCCAGGCCAGCGGATTTCACACACCGGTGACTCCGTACCCGCCGGGATCGCCAGAAACAATCGCAAGTCATTTGCAGACAGGTAACTGCCACCACCTTTGACTTGACGCACGACGCGTCGATCCCCAGTTCGTAGCGTCACTGTACTCCCGACCGCAGAACGATTGGAGTCCAAACCGACGAGTGACAAGACGACAGACCAGGTTTCTGTCGACCTTGCATTTACCGACTCGTTTCTTAATAGTACCGGTTCGGCATCCTGATGCCCGATCACAACATCTTGATCACCGTCATTATCAAGGTCAGAAAGCACTAAACCGCGGCCCACGCGGTTTTCGGAAAAATAGGGTCCCGCCTGGGAACCCAGAGATTGAAAGCGGCTGCCCCGCGTATTGCGCCAAATCAAAGCAGGCTGGCGATACGGTGTGTTTTCACCTAACAACTCCCGATTGTTGTCTACGTGTCCGTTGGTAACGATCAAATCCAGCCAACCATCAAGGTCGAGATCAGCAAACGCTGTTCCCCAACCCACCCATGGCAGACTGGGCCCGGCAACGCCACGTGACTTGCTGACATCCTCAAAAAGCCTCGTGCGCGTCACGACATCGGTTTCCTCGCCGGTTGACGCCTTCTCTTGCCAATCGAGATCAACGCCCAAATTGGCATAAAGCGTGTTGTGTTCACCACGAAAATTCGTAACAAACAACTCGCCACGCCCATCGCCGTCTACATCCCCTACATCAACGCCCATACCGGCCTGCGCAAATCCGGTGTAGTCGAATCCAGCGCCAGACATTTCGCTGCCATCATGAAATGTGCCGTCAGCGCGATTCAAGAATAGTGCGTTTCGGTTCAAGTCATTTCCAACATAGAGATCAATCCGGCCGTCTTCGTTCATGTCGGCGGCAACAATACCTTGCCCGCGACCGACGTGGCCTCCGACACCAGCCTGTCTGGTCATTTCTACAAACGTTCCATCCCCCTGGTTGCGAAACAAAGCATCCGGTTCCGGCTCTACTGAATGCGGATTGCAGTGAGTTCTTATATTGAGGTCCCTGTCACCACACCAACGCTGTGTCTCCACACTCCACTTCGCATAATTGCACACATAAATATCAAGCCAACCATCGTCATCGTAGTCCAGAAACGCGGCACTGGTTGACCACCGCTCGTCGCTCACTCCCACGGAGTCCGGCAGACGCATGAAAGTGCCGTCACCCTGATTCTGAAACAGATAGTTCTTGCCAAAACAAGTGACGTACAGGTCAGTAAAACCGTCGTTGTCGATATCGCCTGCCGCCAGTCCAGCGCTAAACCCATTGTGTCCCAACCTGGCAAGTTCGGTGGTGTCTTCAAACTTCCAATTGCCGACATTGCGGTAGATACGATTGGAATGTTCCTTTTGACCTGGATCAATCGGAATCGGAGTTCCGGTGGCAAAGTAGAGGTCGTACAACCCGTCTGTGTCATAATCCAGAGCAGCAATGCCGCCGCCATTTGCCGACGGGAATGGTTTGGTATCAGAAGTTCCAGAACAGTGTTTGAAGCGAATACCAGTTCCGCCCTGCTGCTCGACCAGGAATAGTGTCTTCCCGGAAACAGACGGGCTAACCGGTTTTTGCGAAGTCGCTGCTTGACCTTGTATTGGGCCTGATTGCGATGGGCCTGGCTCAACCACCGTTTCTGGTTGAATGTCTGGCTGGTTCCCCGAACGCATTTGGACTCGGAGTACCACGAATCCAACAATTGCTGCCAGGACTACTGGAATGAGAACTCTGATCTGTCGCATAGCTCAATCGCCCGGTCCATTCACAAACCGGACCTTGTCCATCTATTCGGCCAGGTAAATCGGTGTATCGTCTCGCATTTGTTTCAGTGTACCAAACCGCTGCTCATCCAAACGACCGTCCGGGTTCACGAGAACGTCACTGGAACTGGAGCGATTCCGACTACGCCCTTCCCAAATCTCAGATACACGTTCCTTTGCGTCCGGCCACGTACCAGGCCGGCCTACAAAGTCGTATTCCAACGACTGGTAAGGTGGCAATGTAACGAGCGACTTGAAGGCGACAAAACGGACAGCCGCGTAAGGATCCAGCAACAGATCTGCCAGGAAAGGAGGTATCCATTCGGTTCCGGACGCCTCTTGAGCCGGTCGCCAGCCCATATGCCAGGCAGCGAGAGCCCGCTGTCCTGCGTCACCCTTAACGGCCCACAGAACTGCCGCAGATATCGATTTCTGTTGATCATCAAGAGGACTCGGTTCGATCTGGTACCAACTCTTAAGATGGTCCGCCGTCCATTTCAGTGTCTTATCCAGATGACAAAGGTTGCAGGCATTAGGGCGACCAACCTGCGTACTTTCTGCAACGCTAGGGCTGCTAACCTGGTGAGAGCGAATGGCCTTCAATAAACCAAAGGTTGTGTGCGGAGCGTGGCAATTGTAACAACGACTTCCCGTAGACTGCGACGCATGATGTGTGTGGCTCTGCGCTGTGTAATTACCATCCTGGTGGCACTGCAAACAAGCCTGATCCTGGTCCATACCTGCTTTCAATTGATCATTTGCCCATTCCAAAAGCGGTCGTGAGTCATCCTCGGGTGGATGCATTGTGTGGCATGAAAGACACGACATCTGACCTTCAGAATAACAACGTGACTCCATTAAACCTGTAAACTCCCTCCCAGAAACACGGATCATTCCGTCCTGCCAGAAACTGTCCGTCAACATGGAGACACCTGAGCCAAATTGCTCTAGATGCTGCTTTGACTCTTGATCGTATCGGACAACCCACCGTGACGCAGACAACGCTTCCCCTGGGCGAAATGAAGATCCATTCATCGCCTCCAATTCCAAGTGCCTGCGGCTGTGTGAAACAGTTAAACCATGACACTGTCCGCAAATCTGCGATGACCGCTGATGAGAAGTCCTGCTCGGATTGACAATCGGATCCGACTTCAGTTCTGGGAGTTTACCGTTGCGATAGCGAACATGCCGATCTCCTGGACCATGACAAGCTTCGCACGCAATCCCAAACTCGGCTGCCTGGGAATCCATACCAACCAATTGCAACGGCTGATTGAAACCACCCACCGGTCGAGTGCGGCCTCGCGTCGTGTGACACCACAGACAAGTCGCGTTCCACCGTGACGTTTCAGGGCCAGACCCCGTGTCTGGCGGCTTCAAGAACGCGGCATTGCGAGGAATCCACTTTTTCTCTGACTTCAAGAACACCACCGGAACTTGCCCGAGAGAACGCTGTTTACCGATCGGGTACCAATACACCTGCATGTGATGGGAACCTGTTGTCATGACAACAGGTCGCTCAATGCGTTTTTCCACTCCCGTCAGAGACTCATCAGGGTCATCCATTTCGACCCAAAACTGATCTCCGCGTCGAAAGACGCGACAGGACCCACCTGGCCAATCGAGTTCACGACCATCGAATTCACCAAAGACTGTCTTCGTCGTTGCAACCTGAGTCATGGTGCGATGGTAAGAAGCGTGCCACGTCTTGTGTTGGGACACATGACACTGTTCGCACCGATCAGAAGACACATACCCACCTCCCAACACCTCAATCGGTCGAGAACTCAACAACTCGATCGAATTGACACCAGAGGACGACGCCACGTCGCCATTAACGACAGCGGAATCATCACCACCGGAGTTTTGTTCGCTGATCTGGGTTGGTGAGACAGATACGAAACGCTGCCACGACCAGCCCAGCGCCAAGACGACTCCAAACACCACCCCTGCCACTATCGTGGAACGCGCAGTCGAGCCGCGGTGGCGAGTTACCAACAAGGTAACCGCGAAAGCCAACGCAGCAAGCAATAAGGATGAACGATTCACAGTTGTCGCCGATCGCCAGCTAGTCAGTCTTGATGACTGAGGCCAATTAGGGAGCACTGTTCAGAAGAACCAGACTCCGATTTGAAGACGTGAAAACCTGCGATCCGGGTTAGCAGCTACCTGGCCAAACCGTCGTGGGAAGCTGCCATCTCCTTTGACGGCCCGCCCTCGTAGCGGCTTCGCTGCCAGAGCGAATTCTACAAATTGTTTGGAGCTCTTCTGGTAACGCAAATCTCCTGTTGCCCAGAGCATCACCAACATTGCGTCAGTTGGTTTGCTCGTGATCCGTATGACAAGTAGCTGATGCCTTTATATTACGAAACTTCAGCGAATCCGGTTCAAATATTTGCTGACAGCATAAGGCTAATTCGTGCTGCAGCCGAGTACGAAATGGACCTTGAAACCCTGGTAATCGTAAAAACGCAGGCCTCTTGCCCGCCCCCCGAATAATCCAGCCCCAAACATTCAGTATCGCTGCAAGGGCGTCACCAGCGCGAAGAGCGCAGAAAAGCCCTGCGGGCAGCAGGAAGCCCCAGGCCTCCAACGGGGAAGCGGGGGAATCCAATCCACTCACGTGGCGCTTCTTCCATCGTATCAAACACCTGGCAATGCCCACAGCAAGTCGCTGTGCCTCTCGTAACCCAGATGATTTCCCTCCCAGCGTCATGCACAATCGGGAAAACCGTCACGATCCAATCAGTTCCACGTCCGCGTGACACATGCTCGGTGGCACGAAAAATCTCTCTGTTCCATAATGGAGCATTGGTGTTCAGTTGCGACTCGATAGCTCTACCAGGAAATCACATGAAGGTAACCTCTTGCTTGCTGACGGTCGGTCACCTGGTACTGGCTACCTGTATCGCATGCGCACCATCAAACTCAGGCCCGGCGACGACTGAGGTAACGGATCCTCCGTTACCAGAACTGGCCGAAGCGGATCGCGAATACCTCTGGGACCTCGAGCACCACGGCAACGTTTTGAGCCAGATTGGTTTGCGCAAAATTGGTGAATCGATCTGCCAGGACCAGCAAGAGCAATTGCAACATGTCCTGGGAGCAAACTTCACCGCTGAGGTGCTGGAGAATCCACAACAGATCGAATTCGCGAGCGCAGCACTATCGGCCCGACGCGAAACTGATACTCGTTATCAAAGCTTGAATGCACAAGAGTTCTCTGAATGGTTACTCGGATACAAGCGGCGTTTCGCTGGCACTCCGCGTTCACGATTTGACATCATGAAGTTGACGCCACCTTCCTCGGAAAACTATGCCGGAACATGGACCATTTCCTGCTTGTTACGTCTTTGGGGAACCGCCGAACAGGGCTCAGAACAAAGCGGACCCTTGGAAATTACCATGCGCTGTCTGCTGGAAGTGGAACAACCCACCAAGAACCGGGTCCAGGAACAAGGTTGGCTATTGACCTGGAAGACCGAACAAATAAGCAGCGCTGCCGCGCAAGACTATCTCTTCCAGGAGGTCACCAAAGAACGCTTGCAAAACGTGTACCCGATGCACGACAACTGGCTGTCCTTGGACAAGGTTGTCGACACCGGTGGCATCTACGCCTGTGACTACAACCGCGATGGGTGGATCGACCTGTTTGTGACGGACTTGAACAACGGTGTCCAGGCTGATGTCAGTCCCTACCGCTATACGCTTTTTGCGGGTGGCCCAAACGGCGATTTTACCGACGTTACGGAGAAAGCTGGCCTCCCTTCAGACTCAGATCGAGCGGGCCTGACGGCTGCGTTCTTTGACCTCGATAACGACGGCTGGGAGGACTTGATCCTGCCACAATTTACTGGATTGGTGTACCGCAACTACAAAGGCAAGTTCATTGAGGCTCCCAAGTGGAGCAATTTGCTCGAAGTCCTCAAACCCCACCTTGGGATTACAGCCCTGATTCCCGCGGACTTTGACCGTGATGGCCTGCCAGATCTCTATGTAACCCGCCATCGTGAACCAACAGGGTCGTGGCTGGAAAAGACTATGCCACGCGGACCGGCAAACCAGCTGTTACGGAACAAAGGGAATGGGCAGTTTGAAGACGTAACCGATCAAATGTCCGTGAATGGCGGAGGCCGCTCGGTGTTTACAGCCGGTTGGCTAGATGCAAACAACGACAATTGGCCCGATCTTTATGTGATCAATGAATTCGGTAACGGCCTTTACCTGGAAAACCAGGAAGGCAAGACGTTTCATGCTCGCGAGTTGATCGACGGTCCCGCTGACTTTGGATCGATGGGCTTGAGCTGCGGTGATTTCGACAACGATGGCCAAATTGACATCTATGTATCCAACATGTACTCCAAAGCCGGCAGCCGCGTCATGTCAAATCTCCCAGACCGGTGCTACTCAAATGAAATCACCGATCAATTGCGAACCCTGGTGGCAGGCAGCGAACTGTACCACAATGTGGACGGCCAATTCCAACGCGTTGGGAAAGGTTTTCAGGTCCATGCAGTAGGCTGGGCCTGGGGTTCCGCAATGGCTGACCTGAACAACGATGGCTGGCTCGACTTGTATGCAACGGCCGGCTTCATGAGCCGCAACCGCAGCAAGCCAGACGGGTGAAACTGCCTTTGGCTGGCTGTCGTGTCACAGCCGTGCAACAAGAACTGCAACGTCTCGCAACCCGGAAGCGTAGACAAGGAACTCAATGAGTTCTGGTCCGGAAATCCCTGGAACATCTTCGAACAGCACAATCTAAGCAGCTTTGAACGCAACCGTGTTTTCATCAACGTGCATGGCGAGAATTTCCTGGAAGTCAGCCATCTGACAGGTGCCGACATCGACGCGGACAGTCGCGCTGTCTTGGCTGTTGATACACGCAACAACGGACAGTTGGACCTCGTCTTACGACAGGCTGGAGGCGGGCCCTTGCGGATTTTTGAAAATCGCTTTCCTGCAAGCAACTTTCTGAAGGTGAGCCTACGCGGAACAACAAGCAACCGCCTCGGAATCGGCGCAAGATTAGTCGCAAGTGTGGGCACCCAGCAAATCGTACGTGAACTTTACCCTATCAACAGCAACCAATCACAGGCTCCCAGCATTGTGCATTTTGGCATCGGAGACGCAGCCCAAATCGACCGACTTCGCGTGCGTTGGCCGTCAGGTCACGAACAGGAACTTACCGACCTGCAATGCAACCAGCATGTCATTATTGAAGAAGGACAGGCGCAGGTCGAAGCCGTGGTTCCCGGACAACGGATTGCGCCTTGACCCCCCCCTTCTTCAGTCTCGCGGCTAGCGCTACCAAATACACAACACCACGACCGCGAGGCGCACCATCCTAGCGACTCGATTCGGGCGTCTGGTCCGCAGCTGGTTGCAGTTTCCAGAACTGCTGCACAACTGGCCGCCGGTACACATTCGGCACTACATGTGGTCGAACTTCGAGCAACTTCTGTTGCGCTGCTTCGGGCGACAACTTCCGCGCTTGTACAAGCCAGCACAAAACCACGGTAGCACTACGTCCTCGACCTGCCTTGCAGTGTATGTAAACGCCCTCGCCGCGACTCCGATAGTCGTTGATAAAATCAACCGCTCGCTCCACATCTTGTAGATTTGGTGCCGTGAAATCGATGGTGGGAACACGTAATTGAGTCATTCCCAACTCACGATACACGGCTTCTGGTCCAGGATACTCTTCACACGTGTTTACGACCCCACGGACTCCCAAAGCATGTAGTTGCGTCGCGTCACGAGCCAACGGCAACGCCCCAATCCAGACACCGTCTTCAACCTGATTCCACCAGTCCCGCACACGGAGAAACCGTCCCAACGAGAGATTCCAAACCAGTGTGGGTAGAAATAACAGTCGTGCGATCAACCAACGCATTGAGCTATTACCGCCATTGAGACGGCTCCTCTAACGCCTCTCGAGTAACTCTGCGATATGCAAGACTTCTGTCTGCTGCCCTTCACGATGCAAACGGCCACCGATATTCATCAGGCAACCATTGTCGGTCGACACCAGCGCATCAGCATCGGCCCGAAGAATACAAGCCATCTTGTCATCAACCATCGCACCGGAAATTTGAGCATAACGCACCGCAAATGAACCGCCAAAACCACAACACTGATCGCGTCGTTCGATCGGAATCAATTTGGCGCCTGCTACATTTGACACCAGGCGATCAACTTCGTCTGTCTGGTTCAACATCCGCAAGTGACACGCGAAGTGCACCGCAACACGACCTTCGTATTTCGCGCCAACATCCGTGACCCCCAGTTGATTCACCAGAAAATCCGCTAGCTCGAACGTACGGCTCGCTAACTGTTCCGCCCGCTCGTGCCACTGGGGTTCACCCTGTAATAAATGCGGATACTCAACTTTGACCATCGCAGCACACGAACCCGAGGGGGTCACAACCCGTTCAAAATCCTCAAAGACGCGGATGGTATGTTGGGCCTGCGCTTTGGCAAGTGCGCTAAACCCGCTGTTGTACATCGGTTGTCCACAGCAAGTTTGGTCCTGAGGAAAAACAACCTCGTGGCCCAATCGGCGCAACAAATCAACCGTAGCGCGGCCCGCCGACGGTCGCAGCACATCGCCCAAACAGGTAATCAAAAGCGCAATTTTCACGCTCATCATCTTACCATTGTGAGGCGCCACTGACGAGTCGCAAAACAGCGCCAGCCCATTCGCAAAACAAGTCTGGTTAAGTAACCATGACTCGCCGCCATACCCAAGTAAAAACAGCGTTTCGGACGCAGATGACAATGGGCTCTGCTTCACGTGGACTTTTCGCTACGCGACCTCCGCTCGCAACAGGTTCGGCATTGCATCGTACTGCACTGGAGAACGACCGCAGGACTTCCGGTCACACAGGTCACATCTGATCTGGTTGTTTTCCCGGGCAACAAAGGGACACTTGAAGCAATGCACACCGTTTCCGATTTCTCCGATAAATGCACTCCTGCACGCAGGTTGCTGGGAATCTTGACTTCTGCAATCAGAACACTTCGACTCCGTTCACCTGTGGCCAAGCGCCTTGCCGATAGGTACGTCCTGGGCGCGCGTCACGTCTACGGCCATTCTGTGTCGGGCCGGCTCTTGCTGCCAATGCGGCGAACCAGCGCGCTGGTGAACGCTGAATTTGTGGCGCCACCTACGTTTGCCGCAAGCAAATGCGAACCGGCAACACGCCAAACCGGAAGCACAATTATGGCAACACAATTGAATCGAGCGATTCTGGACGGTGCTGACTTGCGCGGTGCTGACCTGCGTAGCTGTCAGGGGTTAACTGCCGAACAGCTGCAAGGCGCCATACTGGACCACCGTACGCGCCTGCCGCGGG
>CAZITS010000034.1:0-16048 GCA_964542185.1 uncultured Pirellulaceae bacterium | reverse complement strand
CGGCTGGCAAACGCGACATGGTCTCCGGCGACGTTGACGGCGGAGGCAAAACAAACGATTCGGCCGAAAACAAATCTGCAGAAAAAGATCCTGCTGAACTGGGAACCGACGACTCCGCATTTCGCAAATCTGGCTCGCCTGACGGTGTCCGCGGTAACAGCACTGGTTCCGTCGCAACCAGGGGCGCGTAGGGAACTTCCGGCGGGTGTTCGCCCGACTGCTGCGGCGTCTCTGCAACAGCGCGTGCGGGTTCCCTCAAAGACGGTTGCACGCGCTGGAACTGGTCAACGCGGTAACCGCCTTGCTCATTGGCTACCGGCGGCTGTGCCGTGTTCGGTCGGAACGAACGAGTGCGAAAGTAACTTCCATCAAACGGACCATTCGCCAAACAAACATATCCTGTCACAGTGATAGCCAGAGCGAGGACCGAGAGCAGCGAAATCTGCAACCGTCCTGCTCGACGCACCAGCTTGTGATACGAATCCTTCAGCACTTGTTTGGTCATCGCGGCCTCGCACGCCGTCGTTACAGTTAGAAAAGGCGGAACAAGATGGGGAGTCACTCAGTCGGCGTGGCCACGAAAGAACGTGCGGCTCACCAAGACACAGATCACCCCCAGCATATACATGCCTTCATGTATTCGGTTTGCCGGTTGTACCGACTGCACGAATTGTCCTGAAAAAACCGCCGGAGAGGACACTAGCAGCGTGGGCTGTCGCATTGATTTGAAAGCATGCTAGCAACTCCCCGGCAGAGACAACTTCTCCAGTCCGTGGGGATGGCAACGGACTTGTCGTCCTGTCGCCCACTGTCAAACGCCGCCCCGGCGGGCCACTCCGATGGTCACAGACTGCAGGTAATCTTCAGACCGCACCCCACAGAGCCCGGCCGCGTGGCCAATTCATCACTCCCTGGTGGGCTCAGATGTCGAGCGGCGCAACTGACCGCACGCCGCATTAATCCGGTCGCCTTTGCGGCGGCGGAAACGGACGTTCAAACCACCGTTCTCCAGGATCACCCGGAATCGCTGGAGTGCCCCTCGATCAGGGGTTTGAAAAGGCAGACCTGCAACCGGGTTGTAGGGAATTACATTCAAAAGCGCCGACCGGCGTTTCAACAAACGCACCAATCCATGAGCGTGGGTTTCATTGTCATTGATTCCTGCTAACAACACATACTCAAATGTCAAACGCCGCCCAGAGACTTCAAAATAGTGGTCCGAGGCAGCCAGTAAATCGGCCAATCCGATATTGCGATTGACCGGGACTAATCGATTTCTCAATTCGTCATCGGGTGCGTGTAATGAAACGGCGAGATGAAAATGAGAGGATCGGTCAGCCAACCGGCGAATGGCTTGAGGAATCCCAACCGTCGAAATCGTTATTCTCCGGCTACTAATCCCCAGCCCACTTTCCTGATTGGCCAGCTCGAGAGCGGGTAGCAAATTATCCAGATTCGCTAGTGGCTCCCCCATCCCCATCACCACCAGATGGCTGAGACGTTCCTGAACGGGCAAATTTTGCTGCAATCGCAACATCTGCTCGACAATTTCACCCGCGCTCAAGTTCCTCTCAACACCATCCAAGCCACTAGCGCAGAAGACGCAACCCATCGCGCAACCTACTTGCGTACTGACACAGATCGAACGTCGTATCCCATCACGCAACAAAACACACTCGATGCGACCGCCATCCGGCCATTGCAACAAGAGCTTCTCGGTTCCATCATCGGCGTGCTGATGCGAAACCACATCCGAAGTCCAAAGTCGAAAATCTCTGGCTAACTCTTGCCGCAACGTTCCGGGCAAGTCAGACATTTGCGCAAAATCAGTTGCCCGCTTTTGAAAAATCCAGCTTGCCAGTTGCCGGTTGCGATAGGAGGGATAGCCATGCTCCTCGAACCAGTCCGCCGAATCCCAACCACCGGCTAACAGATGTTGCATCGCCCTCTCTCCCCAACAAACTACGTCCCTTCAGGGGGCGTGCGTCGCCAACACCTGAGCACGACACAAAAAATAAAACAACCTTCACAACGGTTTTGCAGATCGCACACGCTTCGCTAGGATAGGCGCCGAGACAGACCATATACAAGAGTCCCCCGCTGCACAAACGCCCCGACAAACATCATTCTCGATTCTGGATGAGATAGGATTGGCTATGGCTGGATCCCAGACCGCTAAAAAATCGCCCGCGCAGGTGCCAGCAGAACCGCCGGAACCCAACCTGAAAAAAGCAACCGATCTCGTCATGAAGCTGATGGCGATTTCTGGCAAGAGCGGGAACGAGGCTGGAGTTGCTGATTTCATCACCCGGACATTAATCAAAGCAGGGGCATCCCCCGCGTCGATTCAAAGCGATAAGGCTTTTCAAAAGACACACCTGCCGGGTAACGCCGGTAATCTCGTCTTCAAACTGGCTGGCACACAACGGGGCCCTCGCCGCCTGTTAGCCGCGCACATGGACACAGTGCCCATTTGTGTCGGCTGTCAACCACGTCTCAAAGATGGAATTGTACAGTCCGCCAACCCCAGCACCGGCTTGGGGGCAGATGACCGCGCCGGCGTCGGGGTCACCCTAACGTCCGCCCTGGAAATTCTCCGCAATGGACTACCCCATCCGCCGCTCACCTTCTGTTGGTTTATCCAAGAGGAAGTCGGCCTTCAAGGTGCTCGATTTCTGAAAAAGAGCCTGCTGGGAAAACCACGATTGGGATTCAACTGGGACGGTGGTTCCGCAACCAAACTAACCGTCGGTGCCACCGGTGGCTACCGTTTGTCGATCCGTATTGACGGACTTGCCAGTCACGCAGGCGGAGCGCCTGAACGCGGCATCAGTGCCATCTCGATCGCAGCGTTGGCAATTGCAGACCTGCAACGCAATGGCTGGCATGGGCTGGTTCAAAAAGGCAAACAAGCCGGCACCAGCAATGTTGGGTTCATCCAAGGTGGTGAGGCGACCAACGTTGTCACGGATCAAGTTACCATCCGGGCCGAAGCCCGCAGCCACAACCCGCAGTTTCGCAAACGCATCGTGCGTGAGATCGAGCGTGCCTTCCAACGCGCCATCAAAGAAGTCAAAAATGACCTGGGACAAAAAGGCCAAATTCTCTTTGACGGTCGCTTGGACTACGAGTCGTTTGTACTTCCCGCAGACGACCCCAGCGTGCGTACGGCCGAAGCAGCGATACGTTCGATCGATTGCGATCCGCTCCACGCCGTGGCCAATGGTGGGGTCGATGCCAACTGGCTTACCGCCCATGGCCTGCCTACGGTGACGATCGGTTGTGGCCAGTCCAACGCACATACGGTCAAGGAAACGCTCGATCTGGCACACTTTCATACTGCCTGTCGCATCGGCTTGCGTCTGGCAACCGCCACGGAGGGCTGAACGTGGAACCCAACGACGAACTCTGCCTGTGCTTTCACGTCACTCGGCGGAAGGTTGTAAATTACATCCGGGTGAATCAGCCCAAGCGAGAAAGTCAACTGAGCGAGTGCTTCGGCGCAGGCACTGGCTGTGGCTGGTGCCGTCCCTTCTTGAAAAAGCTCTTTCAACAAGGCTCCACCGGCCAAACAGAAGCGACCAGCGAGGCTGTAGATTTGCCGAGCGCCCAGGAATACTCGCGTCAGCGCTCTGACTATGTGGCAAAAGGCAAAGGGACGCCACCTCCAGGCGCGACTTCCGTCGAACCCAACTGAGGCAAGTCGCTGCGGAAACACCAGGGTACCTTTTCAGTTACCACGCTGGTTCAGTTACCACGCTGGTGCCTTTAACCCGCTATTCGCGTGCCCTTGAATGGGTTATGCTGAGCACCCGTTTGGACACCCTGTGTCCGTACCTTTTCGTACCACCCTTGGCAGATCAGCAATGGCCCGTAAAGTCGTAAATCGCAAGAAATTACGTGAAGAGGCCGAGAGCGTCGCGGCCGCCGAAAAGACTGCCAAAAAGAAGAAAACCGCCAAGAAAACAACCGTTAAACGGAAGACACGAGCCAAGAAATCGGCCGCTGACGAACGGAAAAAGATTTTCTGGGGAATCTTCAGCCAGTCGTTGAAACGCGTGGCACTGTACGAGTTTCATCAGAAAAAACAGGCGGATAAAAAGGCTGTTGACCTGAGCAAAGGGGGCAAAACGCCGCACTTTGTTCAGAAAGTCAAAGAAGTCATTGTCGAAGAATAGGCTGGCGGTTCTGTGGTGGCTGGCCGGGCAAACTGCGTTGACAGCGTCCCACAGACTACAGGGTCCAATCCCGCCTGGGATGAACATCCGCACCAGTAGCCGGATCGCCTACCCGCGCGTGACACGCCCATTGGACTGACAAGGTAACAGGGCGGTCTGACGGTATCGCCTCACCCGATCGCGTGCCCCTGCAGGCAGGCAAACTACTAACTCGCCACGGCCTGCGTCACCTTAACCGGTCTTGCCGATTTCTTCTTCCGGCGTGGCTTCGTTTTCCGCATCAAACCACTCGGGCCGAAATGTCACAAACCCACCCTGCCCGGCTTTCGAACGGCTGATCGCCAGCTTGGAAGTCAACGCAATGACGGCGTCCGCCAAAGCCACATCCCCATGACAGCGCGGCTGATTGACCGGATCCGAGTTGCGAATGCACCACGCGAAGTGCTCCATTTCCTCAGTGTACCCACGGCTGACCGGCCCCGTATCCGCTGCCTTGGCAACCGCCGCCATATCCCCACTCGCCTGGGTATCCAGCACAGCACCGCCAGATCCTTCATCGCGGACCTTGATCTTCGAAGAAGTACTCGAACCCTTGTAAAGCATCACTTCTTGCTCTTTCTCCAGCACGAGCGTACCTTTTGACCCCAGCACAACTTCTCCGTAACCACCAAATCCGTTCCCCATAATCGACGAGTAGGTCACGATAATACGTTTGTTAGAATCAACGTCATACGAAGGAATATTTTCTTCGGGATTGGGATAGTTACTGACCGCATCGTAGTACCCGAATTTGTCGCGAGCTAACTGCGCACGTTGCGCCGGCTTGAGATCTGCTGGTGCCTCAAAGTCATACCCTGGCCCCGGAAATTCAAAGGTGCAGTAGACGTGATCGTCCGCGTCACGGTTGTAGGGGAAGGTGTGACGGCCGCCAACCGCATGTACTGTTAACGGTTGCGCTTTCTTGCCATCCTTTCGCAAAGCGCTGATGAAAATGCTTGCTGCATCCAGTTGATGGCTGCCCAGTTCCGCCATCAACCCACCACCGGTACGATCCCACAACCGCCACCGCACCAACTCCTCCAACGCACTGCGTGGATAACCATTTTCGAGCGTGATCGACTCATATCCGTGGTCTTCTGCCTTTACGTTCTGATCAAGATCCCAAGCCTCCCATTGGGCTATCTGACGCTGCAACAACTGATAACGATCCTGGTCGATACCACGCCCAGATTTGACCCGTTTGTCAAGATTTTTGAGATCAGACTGGAAACGCTTCAACCGATCTGCAATCGGATCGACACGTGCGGCATCCTGTCCACCACCCGGTGCCAACAGACCGCCTGGAACGGGCTGCTCCCAACTGTCACGGCCCGGTAAGTTCCCTCGATGCCACTGTGCCCGAATAAACTGAATCTCACCCAACAAACCCCAGCGCAGCAGGTTCACCGCATTGTCGTAAAGGATGCTGTAATGCCGCTGATGCCCCGTCGCGAGCAGTTTCTTTTGATCGCGTGAAGTGCGGACCATTTCCTTGCAGTCACCCACGCTATGAGCCATCAACTTTTCTGTCAGGACATGTTTGCCAGCTTTCATAGCAGCGATGGAAGCCGGCGCATGAAGATGTAACGGCAAAGCGATGATCACCGCTTCGACATCCGGGTTCTTCAAAAGCTCCTCATAACCGCCGTTTTCTGCGTCATAAACCTTGACGTGTTTGCGGGCCTCCGACTCACTGCTCCAACCGTATTTATCCACCAGGCCTGGACGGATGGAATGCGTAAACGCCGGCCTGGATCCTCCCCAGTCCCCGTGGAAAGCACGATGAATACTTGAGGGCCGTACGTCGGCGATGGCCACCACCTGCATGTAATCAGGATTAATGGCTCCGATCAGGACTCCACCTTCGTCACCCGTGCCAATGACGCCAACGCGCACCGGGTCACCAACCTTACTGTACCCAAAATACATGGCACCCAGGCCAGAACCGGTAACGGCTCCGGAGGCGATCACGCCTTTGAGGAAGTCGCGCCGGTCAAAACGGCCCGCCGCATCGGCAGCCGCTACGGCTTCATAATAGTTATCGCGACCGACGGCCTTTTCTTCAGGTGTCAAGTTATTCATGGGTTACTTTCCGTTTGACAGAGCAGCAGCCGTTAAGAAAAAAATCCAGGCCAGCAATCCGACCGGCACCCGTTGCCGCCAGAACCAATAGCGCCAACGTCAAATTGAGATGATAATACGTGGACATCGGTCCCGTCATCGGCGGCCATTGAGAAAGCACGACACTGAACAGGAAACCGGCCGCGGCGAGCGACGCAATCCGGGTCAACAAACCGAGTATCAACAAAGCCCCGACGACCAGGTCAAACCACGGAATAATTCGATCAATCGCCCGACTGTCCAACCATCTGCGTCCCGGCCGTGTCAAAGTAAAGGTCGACGAAGGGGCATTTGTCGCGGCGCCTCCGAGATTGCTGATGTCACGTTCGTACCCAGCCCAGAACCCATCCAGCGTCGCCAGCCAGGGTCGGCGTTTGCCCGCCAATTCTGACTGCTGTTTGAGGACTTGACCATTCAGTGAATAAACCTCGCGACGGGCAGCCTGCTGCTTGTCGCGCTGCAGACGATCCACCTGCAAGCGATACTCTTCAATCTCTAACCGGTTGTCACTAAAGAATCCATTCAAACCGGACAGGTAACTCGAGTAAATTTGTTCCGCTTTGGTCCGGTCTTGATCATTGAATCGAAAATGGTCCTGAGCTGCCTGCAGATGTGCCTTCCAGAGGACTTTCGTTTGCTCTTGATCCAGCCGGGCTAAACCGTTCGCATCCCAAATCCGGTTTTGAAACAAGCCGGCCCAAGGTCCACGCGCATTCCCCAGAAAAACCGCGGAAAAAGCACGCGGATTTTCAATTTTGCTGACACCCTCCTGGAAAAATTGCCACCCCAAGCCGCATCGCAGTACCACGAGCAGCCAGGCGGCAGAAACGGCAATCGGGAAACGTCGTGCAGCCAGCGTAAATCTCCTCAATTAATCGAGTACCAGGTTTATCCGGTACGAGGCCTGTCGGGAGCGACACCGGCGGAACCGAGGTGGACGCCCGATTTCATTGCTACTCCCAATCGAGTAATTATGTTCGAACCACAGCAGTCCGCCAACCGTCAGAAACAGAGAAGAACCCAGGAAAACACGGTTTCCGCGATATTCTGGCCGGTCCACGCGGCAATGTGCCGCCAGTCGCCAGCCCCGTCCCGTCACCGGACACTGGCAACTCCATCCTTGTGCCGGTTGTCTTTTCCTGTCCCGTCACGCGATAATAGGAGGCAGCTGATGCGCCAACCTGCGCGTGGAACGCCAACTACGAGCGAAGGCACGTTGGCAGACCACTCTGACAGGTCTTTGGAACATCAGTGCAATTGGATGCCTCGGGGGACGGACACGGTTCAGACGCCCCGCCCGGGCGGTTCGTGTACCGCCTTGCAGCGTCTCTCTCCTGGAGCCCACGGCAACCCACGAAGCTGTCAGCAACCCAGTTCACCTAAAATTACATTTCAACCTCCTGCGAGTGTCTTCTCCCCAGACAATTTGGACCATGAAACCAAACCTGTACCGCCTCCCCTTCACCGACCCGACAAACCGGAAATGCGACCATCTGCGGGCGCTCTATGGTGTGACAATGCATGCCGCCAAAGGATGGACTGCATTGGGCCTGTTGATGAGTGTGGTCACCCTGGGCAACTTGCCTGTGAATGCCCAACCCGCCAAACAGGAATCGGAGACAGGTCCCCAAGCGACCGCCTCGCAGTGGCCACTCTTCCGGGGAGATCCGCTCTCAACTGGTGTGGCGCATGGCGAATTGCCGGCCAAACCATCTCTCCTGTGGAAGCACAAAGTCAAAGATGGTGCTTTTGAGGCGACAGCCGCAATTGTCAAAAACACGGTTTACGTGGGAGATCTCGATGGCACTTTTTACGCCCTGGACCTCAATACCGGCAAACCGAAATGGACATTTACCACCAAGGATAAAGACGGCTTCTATGCCTCGCCTGCCGTATATAAAGAGCGCGTTTACGTGGGCGACTTGTTTGGACGGTTCTATTGTCTCGATGCTAAAACGGGAAAGAAACTCTGGGAATTCGAAACCAAGGCCGAGATCGATTCCAGCGCGAATTTCTATCGCGGCAACGTCCTGGTCGGTTCACAAGATGCCACGTTGTATTGCCTGGACAGTACCACCGGAAAACTGATCTGGAAACACACCATTGAAGACCAGATACGCTGCACACCAACCGTCGTGGATACACGCTGTTTTGTTGCCGGCTGCGATGGCAAATTACACATTATCGATCTTGAGAAAGGCGTTTCGGTCGCGAATGTGGATATCGGCGGGCCCACCATGGCAACTCCCGCCGTGCGCGGCGATCTTGCCTACTTTGGCTCCGAATCGGGTACGTTTTTCTGTGTCAATTGGAAACAGGCCAGCGTGGTTTGGCGTTACGAACCCAAACGAGGGCGTGGTGTGCGCAGTTCAGCCGCGGCCAGCGACCAGATTGTCGTCTACGGAAATCGCAGTCGCGAGGTCCGCGGACTGCATCCGCAAAGCGGCAAACAACTCTGGACGTTTAGCACCAAACAACGGGTCGATTCGTCGCCGATCATCGTTGGCCAGAGGGCATTTGTCGGCTCCAGCGATGGCCGTTTGTATGGACTCAACCTGCAGACCGGAAAAAAAGAGTGGGAATACGAGGCAGGGGGCGGCTTTGCGGCCTCTCCAGCAGTCGCCTCAGGCAAACTGGTGATCGCCACAGACGACGGTGTCGTGTATTGTTTCGGGAAGCAGCCATGACGCTTGGATTTTGTGGACAGAGATCACGCTCCAGGACTTACTGAAGCTTACAACCGGATGGCAGAACCATGGCAACGGACTCAGCAAAGACGGAAGTTGGCAGTTACTTTATTTCCAACTACCCACCGTTTTCTCAGTGGTCAGACGGTGGTTTGGAAGCGTTTGAAGCTGTCGTGCAAGAGCCCGCGACTTCAGTTCCCTTGGGCCTCTATTTGCACATCCCCTTTTGCCGTAAACGCTGCAAATTCTGCTATTTCAAAGTTTTTACGGACAACAAAGCAAGCGATATCGATCTGTATGTGCGGGCTTTGTCTCGTGAAATTGAACTGGTCAGTCAACTGCCTGTAGTGGGTGATCGACCTTTTCGCTTTGTCTATTTTGGTGGTGGAACCCCATCGTTTCTCAGCTCGCGCCAACTCGACTCGCTGGTACAACAGCTACGTGAAAGCGTGCACTGGGATCAGGCTGAAGAGGTCACCTTTGAATGCGAGCCCGGTACTTTGTCTGCACCTAAGGTCCAGACGATTCGCGACATGGGTGTGACCCGGTTGAGCCTTGGTGTGGAAAATTTCAGCGACCAGATTCTCAAGGAAAATGGCAGAGCGCATCTCTCGGGAGAGATCTATCGCTGCTGGGATTGGATCGAGTCAGCCGGCTTCGCCAACGTCAACATTGACCTGATTTCTGGAATGGTTGGCGAAACCTGGGACAACTGGAAAGACAATGTGCGCCGCACCGTCGAACTCTCACCCGAGAGTGTCACCATCTACCAGATGGAATTACCCTTCAATACTGTCTATTCCAAAGACATTCTGGGAAATCAAACAGAAGTCGCAGTGGCTGACTGGGCGACGAAACGGGCGTGGGTGAACTACGCGTTCGACGTATTTCTGGAACACGGATACCACGTTTCGAGTGCCTACACCGTCGTCAAGGATCCAGAGAAAGTCAATTTCAGTTATCGCGACAACCTGTGGACCGGCGCCGATTTATTGGCAACGGGAATTGCCAGTTTCGGGCACGTTTCTTCGGTGCATTACCAGAACCGTCCCGAATGGCAGGACTATGTAGACACCCTTTTGAACGAAGGCCGTTTGCCGCTGGGAAGAGCTCTCAAACCAACAGCGCGTCAGCTGTTGATCCGCGAAATGATACTGCAACTCAAACGCGGTTATCTCGATGCCGGCTACTTCCGGGATAAATTCGAAATCGAGATTCTCCGTGAATGGCAGGACGAGTGGCAAGCACACCAGGAACAAGGGATGCTCACTCTTGAGGGCGACCGGGTGACTCTGACCCGACAAGGAATTCTACAAGCCGATGCGTTACTTCCACCGTTCTTTGAAGAACAGCACCAGGGTGTCCGTTACACCTAAGGTCGGATGGTCGCAACTCTGTGCAGTCGGGACTTTTCCAGCGTGTGTTCGTGCAGACACCTGGACGCATACGTGTGGCCGACTGGTGGACTGTCACAGAACCTGAAAGTTCTCAGCGACGCCGACAGCGACCATCCCCATCGACCGCAGACTGCGAGCCGCTTCGCAGACATCCTCTGGAATGGTCTTGTGACAATTCCGAACCAGAATAGCTGCATCAAGGTGCGTGCAACTTATCGGCAATCGCCCAGTGCAGTCCAGTGGCGGCAAATCTATCACCACCAGATCGTATTTGGCTGCAGCTGTTTGTACCAGGCTTGCCAGTGGATTCGCCGCATGTTTCGTGGGAACCAGTTGATTCTGGCTGCGAAAAAACACATTGACCTGTTCTGCTGCGGATCCAACTACGATTGGGTCTGGCGTGGCTTCGACAGGCACCCAGGTTCGCAGCCCAGTGGCTCCTAACTGTGACGCCAAGTCTGGTGTTGATGTGTCTCCATCGCACAACGCGATTCTGCCGCCCAACCTGGCTACCGCCCGACTCAGGCACATCGCCACGGTCGACCGTCCTTCACCCCGAAGATGCCCCGTAATCGCCACAGTGCGAAGACCATGTGAACTTGCCGCCAACAAGTTCTGTGCAGCGATCTCAAATTGCCCTTGCGTCTGCGCAAGCAATCGAGAACAACTTTCGGGCCAGTGTAACGGGGGGCTGACCTGGCTGCCTGTTCCACCACTGGGCGCGGGAGCACTGGGCGCGGGAGGTCGCAACGGGCGACCTTGTTTGCTATCTGGTTGCAGACTTGCAGCAACACCTGGAATACTCTCCGCGACGGGGTCCCGCAGCGACTCCAGTCTGGGCAGGGGAACCGGCTGGTGCAACGCATGCCCGACATGGATCGTGCCAGCCGTCGCTGCGCTGACAGACGACTCAGCGTGCAGTACAAACAACTCGTCATTGACCATCCAATTCCGAGAAGCACTTGGAGCACCACTCTCTCGATCGAGTTTGTCCAGCGGAGTCGATAAAACGCTGGGTTCAGTGGCAGGCAAAGAAAGCGTCGCTGCGGCACGCCTCAACCGCTGCCGAAACCGTGAGATTCCAAATTGCATCGTTGCGTCCAGTGGTTACAAGAAAGCACGAAATCAAAAGACACCGACGCCGGTAAGCAAACGCGCTGATCACTTGCCGTCAACGTCGAATCGAATCTTGTCGACCGGGCAATCCGCCAGTTTTTCGAGTCGTGCCAATATAGTCACCAATATTCGCGTCCCTCTGGCTCGGCAAATCTGCTGGAGATCCGGGGAACGCAGTAACACTGTCCTGGGTCGGGACACCTAACACGGCAGGTTTTGCGGCAGACAAACGTGGTGCGGACACCTCACGAACGGCGGGTTTCATTTCCATCGTCGCGGGGGGCAGGTCCTGGGCGTTTGTCTCAGCTGACGCGTTTGTCGGTCCTGTTGTTTCGGCACTGCCAGCTGCCTGAAGACGGTTTACCTCCACCTGTGCATCGGCCCATTGGATCGGGGCAGACACGTCGCGTACAGGCCGATAATTCCAGCCTTTCGTTCTATCTCCCAACGATCCGTTCACCGCCGGCGATCCGGGTGCGGCCAGCCCCATGTAGCTATTGTCTCGAACCGGTCCGGACGTCTTTCGCAGGCTCGCTTGCCACCACACTGCGCTGACTGCAAAACCAACACTAGCCACCACGACCAGCATCTTCCAGTGTGAAACTGCCCACGTTTTTACAGGGCCAGCATCCTGGGACGTTACCCGGCGTGTAGGAATCGGGGCAGCCGGTGCGCAGGCGTCGGAAAAAATTGCTTGCTGCGCCGCTGTGCGGTCACTCGACAAATCAGGTGCCAGCTTCGTGCCACTCGCATCGAGATCAGGCAGGCTCAGCAACCGTGGTGGCATCTTCATCCAGCAAATCCCCAGGACACAGCATTCACGCCTAATCACCAACCATCACTCATCCAAACCAATTGCTGCTCGCGTCAAACGCTGTGCTCAGCCTCCAGAGAGGTCGATCGCGCGACCCCATCGACAAGACTCTGCCTGTCTGTTATCGGTTGCGGTGGTGCCGATCTTGAGCAATATGACGATTGGGATGATTCGCCAAACAGGGCAACCTGCGTTAAATAGATCTGCTTGCCTACGAATAACCCCAAAAATGTTCTACGATTGTCCGGGCCTTTTCCTGGAAAACTGCTGGAAGCTACGTCCACTATGTCCACCGTCGTCTCGTCAGGAAACCAGTTGCTGGAATCGCTTCTCGCGGAGCGCATCCTCATTCTGGACGGTGCCATGGGCACTCAGGTTCAAACCTTGAACCTCGATGAAGCGCAAGCCCGCGGGGAGCGTTTCGCTGGACATACCAAAGACCTGGTACGTTTCGTCGACCTCCTGTGTCTCACCCATCCAGACAAGATTACCGAAATTCACCACCGGTTTCTGGCAGCCGGGGCGGACATTATCGAGACCAACTCGTTCGGATCGAGTACGGTGGCGATGGAAGAATTCGGCCTGTCAGCGGATCTGGTCCGGGAAATCAATTTCGCAGCCGTACAATGTGCACGGCAAGCCGTCGACGAATTCAATGAACGCACTCCCCACAAACCCCGTTTCGTCGCAGGTTCGATCGGTCCCACGACGAAACAAATGGCGATTTCCACCAGTGTCGACGACCCCGCCCACCGGGCCGTAAGTTTTGATCAGATGGTCGACTCCTACTACGCGCAAGTTGCTGCGTTGGTGGAGGCAGGAGTCGATTTACTGTTTCCCGAAACAGTGATCGACACACTGAACCTGAAATCCTGCCTGTTCGCAATCCAGAAGTACTTTGACGACTCCGGGCAGAGCTGTCCGGTCATGCTGTCAGCAGCTGTCAATGAAGCAGGCAGGACATTCGTTTCAAGTCAAAAACTGGAAGCTTTCTGGAATGCGATTTCGCATATGCCCGTTTTAAGTGTCGGTATTAACTGCGCGCTCGGACCGCAGCCGATGCGACCTCATATTGAAACGTTGGCAGAAATCTGCCCCAGTTACATCAGCTGTCACCCCAATGCGGGGCTGCCCAATGAAATGGGCGAATATGTTCTTGCCCCCGACGAAATGGCACGTTTGCTCGGCGAATTCGCAGCCAACGGCTGGCTCAATATCGTGGGGGGGTGTTGTGGTACGACTCCTGCACACATTGCAGCGATTAGCAGCACCATGGAGAGACTGGCACCACACCGCAAAACAACGCCAGAGGTATGGACGCAGCTAAGCGGCACTGAGCTTCTCACCCTACGACCGGACAGCAATTTCACCATGATTGGTGAACGGACGAATGTTACGGGTTCACGCAAGTTCTCGCGGCTGATCGAATCCGAGCAGTATGACGAAGCGCTTGAGGTCGCACGGCAGCAGGTCCAAGGTGGTGCCAGCATCCTGGATATCAACATGGATGCCGACCTGCTCGACAGTGTGGAAGCGATGACCCGGTTCCTCAATCTGATCGCGGGTGAACCTGATATCAATCGGGTTCCCATCATGATTGACAGTTCGCGCTGGGAAGTTCTCGAGGCAGGGCTGAAATGCGTACAAGGAAAAGCGATCGTTAACTCCATCAGCCTCAAGGATGGGGAAGCTGAGTTTCTCCGACGGGCAAGACTAATCCGCCGCTACGGAGCCGCGGCCGTTGTCATGGCTTTTGACGAAAACGGACAAGCTACAGAAACCGATGAGAAGGTCGCAATCTGCCAACGCGCCTACGGGCTTCTCACCGAAGAAGCCGGCTTCGCCCCACAAGACATCATCTTCGACCCCAATATTCTGACCGTCGCAACGGGTATTTCTGAACACGATGACTACGCCGTGAACTTCATCCAGGCGACCCGGGTCATCAAGCGAACCTGCCCGGGCGCAAAAGTCTCCGGTGGCGTCAGCAATATCTCCTTTTCGTTCCGCGGGAATGATACCGTCCGCGAGGCGATGCACGCCGCGTTCCTCTATCACGCGATTCGTGCCGGACTCGACATGGGAATCGTCAATGCCGGACAACTGACGGTCTACGAGGCTATCCCCACCGACTTACTGGAACGCGTTGAAGATGCCTTACTCAACCGTCGGCCCGATGCAACCGACCGGCTCGTCGACTTTGCCGCCACCGTACAAACACGCGCCAAGGGGATTTCGAACGAAGACATGTCCTGGCGTGAAGAACCTGTTGAAGCACGCCTGACACATGCGTTGGTCAAAGGGATCGACAAATTCATTGAAGCCGATGTCGAGGAAGCGCGCCAGGCGGCTGAACGTAGCCTGAAGATCATTGAGGGCCCTTTAATGGACGGCATGAATGTCGTGGGGGATCTATTCGGCTCCGGAAAGATGTTCCTGCCACAAGTGGTCAAATCAGCACGGGTCATGAAAAAAGCCGTGGCCTACCTGCTGCCTTATATGGATGCCGAATCGGAAGCAGATGGACTCTCGGAAAAGAAGACCAGAGGCACGATCTTACTGGCAACCGTTAAGGGAGATGTCCACGACATCGGCAAGAACATTGTGGGGGTCGTGCTGGGATGCAACAACTACGAAATCATCGACCTCGGCGTTATGGTGTCCTGTGAAAAGATCCTGGAAACAGCTCGACAGGAATCTGTCGACCTCATCGGCCTGTCCGGTCTGATCACTCCGAGCCTGGACGAAATGGTCCATGTGGCCAAGGAAATGACGCGGCTTGATTTCCAACTGCCGTTGTTGATTGGAGGAGCTACCACAAGTGCCAAGCACACGGCAGTCCGCATTGCACCGCGCTACGAACACGCTGTGCTGCATGTGCTGGACGCCTCGCGCAGCGTCAGCGTTGTGGATCGGCTTCTGAATGACGAAGCACGCGAAGAACTGCTCGAAAATAACCGGCAGCAGCAAAAGAAACTCGTGTCGTCTTATCAGCAACGTTCCATCAAGCTGGTTTCGCTGAACGAAGCTCGCCAGCACAAACTTGCCTTGGACTGGTCAGCCAACTCGGTTGAACCACCCGAGTTCCTGGGGCCCCGCGTATTACCAGACATCGAGTTAGCAGAGGTGGTCCCCTACATCGACTGGTCTCCTTTTTTCCTTAGCTGGGAGCTGAAAGGAAAATATCCAGCGATCCTGGACGACCCACGTCTCGGCAGCGCAGCCCGCGAGCTGTTTGCCAACGCACAACAGCTTCTAGAAACAATACAAACAGAGAAACGGCTGGCCGCCAGAGCGGTTTACGGATTCTGGCCCGCCGCCAGTGATGGCGACGACATCGTTCTGTTTCGGGACGAATCGCGCCGCCATGAACTGGCCCGTATCCACACGCTGCGGCAGCAATGGCAACGCCAGGGACAAAGCGAGTTCCGCGCACTGGCCGATTACATTGCGCCCTTGGAATCAGATCGATCCGATCACCTGGGCGCCTTTGCCGTCACTTCCGGGATCGGCGCCGATGAGTTGGCTCGCGAGTTTGAGAAAGACCACGATGAATACAATGCGATCCTGGTCAAGGCGTTGGCTGACCGATTGGCCGAAGCATTAGCCGAGATGCTCCACCAACGCGCGCGACAAGATTGGGGCTTCGGACGGCAAGAGCGTTTCGGCCACGAGGAGTTAATCGCCGAGTCCTAT
>CAZITS010000033.1:0-16083 GCA_964542185.1 uncultured Pirellulaceae bacterium | reverse complement strand
CGTGGCCGTGATCTTGGGCAGAGCTTTGGCTCGCTGTTTGAATTGAGCAGTGAGGACACAGACCTGGTCATTGGAGCCGGTTTTCAAAACGCCTACAACACGGAGTTCCGTGCGGACCGGCACGCCGTGCAATTCTTCATTCGACCGACGCGTGGTGCGCGGGCAATGACAACAGAAGAATTACCGCGACCCAATAACAAGCTGACAGGATCATACCTCTTTAGCCGTGACGGAGTGGTCTATTCCGCCTATGGCGGAATGAAAACCTGGGACACCGCATCACGGAGCTGGCGCCGTTCGGATGTCAGGCACGAAACCATGCGAGTGGGCAATACCACACTCACCTTCGCGGGCAGCAGCGTACTCTGCGATGGGAGAACCATTCTCGAACCACCCGAGGCAGGTTCGTATCAACGGTTCTTCTACGCGCACGGGCATCTGTGCTTCTACCACGTCAACCGTCGCGACAAACCCTATCGTCTTTACCTCAATGACGAAGATGGATTCAGCAGACTTTACGCGTGTCCCTGGACGCCAGAACAGCCACGGGTCGAGCTGGCAAGCGCGGTAACACTGAGGCTACCAGTCGTCGGTGAAACGACTTTCGCCTGGGGACAATTAGGTCCTCAAATCGTAACTGGATCGAACATTGGTGGATTCTACGTGTTCCAGGATGGATCCTGGAAAATGCAACTTGAACCGGTGATCACGCGCAGTTACCAGCTGTATTCCAGCCTGTCACTCGGTGGCAAATTGTTGATGGGCCAATATCCTACAGGACGCGTATTCGCCTATGACGGAATCACCATCCGTGACCAGAATGGCTGGCCTCCTGTACTACCCGGTGTATCTGGAAGTGCGCGGGAGGCACAAACGACGACCGTCTACGGCGGCGACCTGTTCGTCGGTGTCTGGCCATGGGCTGAAATGTGGCGTTACAACCCGGACAGCCGTGGTTGGTCATTTATGCAACGCATGTTCGATCATCCGACACTCACCGACAAGATCACGCATCCCTACGAAGTTGAGAATAAAGAGCATCCCGTCCTCAATTTGTGGGGCCAGCGCATTACCAGCCTGGTCACCAACGGTCCCGACTTGTTCGTCTCAACATCATCCAAAGGCGTCGATCAATGGAAGCCTGAGGCTTTCCCATTTTTGGCACCGGAAAAATGGAAGTCCTACGGAAAGATATACCGCGTCACGATACCAGGTCACCTGTCCGCCCCCACCAGGTGGACCGACGGACCGACGACCCTTGAATTCATCATCGGTGTCAACGAAATCACTATCGTCCAGGACGGTACACGCCTCGCCACCACCCAACTGGTCGGACCGCTGGCAAAACACCTCGAAAGACTGAAACGCTTCAAAACCGTTCAGTGGGGTAGCGGAATCTATGGTCGCTTTGAGGGCGTGTCACTCAAGGGGACCATCGCAGGTCTCTGAAATCTGGCTGGCACTTGACGTCGCCGCTGGGTCTGGAAACCTCAGCGATCAAAGGTAATGTCCACCGATTGGTTCCCTCTGGTTTGAGCGATTCTGTCTGGTTTCACCGTGCGGCCGCACAAACGATCGATGAATTTCCAGGCCGCCAACCTGAAAAATCGAACTTTTCAAGGGCACAAACTACAATGGACCAAGGCACCGACTGATCGTCTCTATGCACCGATCGGCCTGGCACCTGGCAATAAGAAACGACGGATGAACTGCAACTGCCCAAGAGGAGTCCATTGATGATGCAAATACGTATCCCGATCGTAATCGGTTTGCTCGTCGCAGCGTTGTCAGCAACGACTTTCATCTCCGCGCAAACGGCTCCACCAGCAGGCCAGCAGGAAGTCGCCCAGGAGCCCACGAAGATTGCGTTACCGAAAATTGCCGACGAGCCCAAGGCAATTGACCCCAGTCAGCTCTTCTCTCCCCAGCTCGTAGTGAAGGCGACCCAGGATTTCTCGGATTCGTCCCTGCGTGAAGTCGTCAGCTGGCTTCAGGAAGAGCAGAATATCGTGGTCCTGGTCGACAAGAAGGCACTGAATGAGATCGGGGTTTCCTTCGCTGAACCGGTTTCAGATCACCTCCAGGAGGCCCCCGTCTACCTGCTCCTGAATCGGCTGCAATCGATGGGAATCGGTTGGTATTACGACGATGAGGTGCTCTACATCACTTCCGCCAAGGTGGCACAAGCACGCACCACGACGGTCCCCTACAACGTTGGCGACCTGATGGATGCCGGGTACGACCTGGATCGCCTCGTCGCTGTAATTACCAATACCATCGACCCCGATAGCTGGGAAGTGAGAGGGGGAATCGGCGCTTTGAATTCGCTGGGTGACGTGTTGTTCGTGCGGCACGCCTACGAGCAGCAGCGGGGAGTCCATGCCTTGCTGCAAGCGCTGCGAAAACATGCCCGCCAGACCTTTCTCAACGACCCGCCGCAACACCGTGTATTTCGTGACAAGCTGAACACAAATGTGTCGGTCAATTTTTCAGACACACCTCTGACAATAGCAATCGAACAACTGGCGGCGGGCTCGGAGAGCGACATTCGATTGGATCGACCTGCATTGCGCGAGGCCAGGATTCGCGAACGAGAGCCACTGACACTGAAACTAGCCAATCGTAAACTGGGCACCGTACTGCAGGCACTGTCACTGAATCTGGAACTCACCTGGATCCTGCGCGATGGCGTGCTGTGGATCACAACTCCCAAAGTCGCCCAGGCATTTTTGCGCACAGCTGTCTACGACGTGCGAGACCTGTGCCGCAACACAGATGAAACAGCGGCGCTCATCGAAGCCATCGTTACCCAATCCAAACCCGACTCCTGGAGTACAAATGGCGGTGACGGTGAAATTGAATCTGCCAAACCGGGTACTCTGGTCGTAACGCACCAGGAACAGGTTCACCAACAGGTATTTCATTTGTTGCAGATCTACCGCACCGCGCTCCGCGCGTCCAAGCCACGCAACCGAGGTGAGGAGAAGGACACGGATGTGATCACCGTCTATTACCGCCTGCACAAACAGGTCGCCGAAGACCTGGCCGATATGCTTCCCAGGTTGATCCGGCCTGGCACCTGGCAAGGTGAAGAGAATGCGGATAGCCCGGGCCGGGTGTTCGTGGTCGCGTCGGAACCCGATATTTCAAATCTCCGTGGAGGTGGGAAAACAAACGCCGATGTCAAGCAAGCTACGCTCTCACTGGTCATTGAACGATCGGTCTTGATCGTCCGACAAACCCGCTCTGCCCACGAGGAAATCAGCACGGTCATACGCCGTGTGAAAAATGGAGACACCCCCATTGGCGGCATCGGTGGAGGTGGTTTCGGGGGTGGCTTTTTTACGATCCCCGGACTGCAGCCAACCAGGCCGCGCCGCGGGCGCTAGGTCCTGGAGGGAGACTGGCCCGTTTCTCCCTGATCGCAGTTTCTCGGCTGCATCGATACCGCCTGGAATCAGACGGCAGGGACACCACCAGTGCTGTCAGCAAACTGTTCTGTCTTGACACCCAGACGCTGCAGCATCGTAACGAACAGATTCGACAAGGGAACATCCTCGTGGCTGGTCTCTCTCTGCCACGGTTCTGTGCCACCGAGCCAGGGTCCACCTTGCGGATTCTCAGGACCGTAGTTGAGATACTGGCCATGCTTGAATCCCATGTTCTTGCCACCAGCCAGAATGAGTGGGTAGTTACGGGAAAGATGGAAGGCACTCGACGCGGAACCGAACAGCAGCACCGTGTTGTCCAGCATCGTGCCGAGTCCACCCGGCTCGGGCGTTGCTTTTAAACGGCTGACAAAACGGCCGAGTTCTTCGCTGAGAAAACGGCAATAAATCCCAAAATTCTTCCAGCCGTCCGGGTCCTTGGTATTGTGTGACAGTTGGTGAGTCAGATTAAACCCGACCGCCCTGGCCAGATAGTCACTGACTCCAATGGCGTTTTCCCGGCCTAACTGGTACGTAGCCACCCGCGTGGAATCCGTTTTGAACGCCAGGTAGATCAGCTCGTACATCGTCTGCAGATAATTGCGTGGATCTTCAGGTGTGACATCCAGCTTCAGATGATCGACATCCACTTCCGGCAACGGAATGTTGATCCACCGCTTCGCCTTTTCCACTTTGACCTCAGTATCCCGAACCGACTGGAGATACTCATCCAGTGTCTTCTGATCACTCGCAGACAACGCCTTCCGCAAGGAACGTGCATCGGCTAACAGATCATCGAGCGCACTTTGGCTGAGTGCCAGTCTACGAGCAGCATCGCCATTGCTCTTCACAAACAGCATGTCGAAAATACGTTTCGGTCGGTGCTCCGCCGGAATGGCGCGACCACTTCGGTTGAACGACGCGGTGTGTGCACCACGAGGCGTTCCCGTGCCTCCATCGGTCGAGAGGACCAGTGACGCAAAACGTGTTTGATCCCCCACGTGCGAGGCAAACTCCTGGTCGAGCGAGATCGAGTTCTTGTAGTCTCCCGTAGGACCCGTCGCAGCTCCGGTCAGAAATTGATCCGCATTGGAATGGCCGTGAATACTGCGCACCGCGGGGTGTGAAAATCCTGCCAACACGGTCAACTCATCGCGCACCGGTTCCAGGGGATCAAGACACTTCGTGAACGTATAGTCCTTTCCACTTCCATGCGGAAACCAGGACCAGTCTTTGTGCGCCGGATCCGCGGCCAGCGGCATCGGCACTCCATCGGGAAAATAGAAGCAGGCCAGGCGTTTCCGTGCAGCAGACGTTTCAGCCGCCGCGACGGGCCGAGTCGAAAATTCGAACCAGGGCAGTGCCAGCGCTACTCCGGAGCCCCGCAAGAAACGCCGACGGTCGAGGGAAGCGATAAGTGTACTCATCAGGGCTGCCTTCCTTTTCAACTGCTGATTGAATCAGACCAACCGTCATGGTGTCTGTCGATCAGCGTTGTTCACTCTGTTTCGCGGGTATATTTCTCGGTTCTACTTCGATTGAAACAACGTACTGGTGACAATGAACTTGACCATGGTAGCAAGTCCATCACCCTGTTTGCGAACATCGGCCGTTATCCGGTCCACGCTTGAGCGATCACCAAAAGTCAGTGGTCTCCCCAGAGCGTACGTCGTCATTTTGTACACCAGGGCCCGAGCAAACTGGTCCTGTCGATACTCTAACAGAAACCGCTTGAGCCCATCCATACCGTCCAGTTTCTGTTTGTTAAACAACAAACTGGACGCATCGACAGGCTTTCCCTTGATGTCCGTCCGCCACTTTCCGACGGCATCAAAATTCTCAAACGCGATACCCCAAGGGTCGATTTTCACGTGACACGACATACAGGCGGCCTGATTTCGGTGGTTCTCAATCCGCTGCTTCAATGTCATTTTGGCAATTTCAGGATCCGCCAGATCGATCTCGGGAACTGCTGGTGGAGGTGGCGGTGGCGGATCATTCAAGAGACTTTCGAGCATCCAGATACCTCGTTTCAATGGATGCGAATCCTGGCCGTCCGAATTCATCGCCAGTAGCCCCGCCTGCGTCAGTAAACCGCCGCGGCGATGCTGCGGCTCGAGCTTGACACGGCGGAACTCATTTCCATAAACACCGCTCACACCGTAATGGCTGGCCAGGCGCTCGTTGGCCATCGTGTAATCAGCGTGAATAAAATCCAACACGCTGGAATCACTCTGCAGAACCTCATGAAAGAAAGCAACCGGCTCCTCCTGCATCGCCTCTTTCAAAGAGGGACCGAATTGCGGATAGGTTTTTCGGTTGACACTCAGAAAATCCAGCAACTGCATACCCAGCCATTGGCGTACAAAATGTTCAGAAAAACGACGCGCTCGCGCATCAGATAACATCCGCTCGACCTGACTGAGCACTACGTCGCGCTCACTCAACCGACCCTTGGTCGCCAGTTCCAATAGTTCTGCATCAGGTGTGCTGCACCACAAAAACATCGAAAGACGGCTAGCTAGTTCAAAATTGGACAACCCCTCAACTGTTGGTTTCTGCGCATCCTGACCGGGCAATTCCGACCGCACCAGATAGAGGAACTTGGGCGAAGCGAGCACGGTCGCCAGAACCTCAATCATGGCTTCTTCAAAATGCCCACAACTCGGACGGATCTTCGTAAAGAGGGCTAATTTCTGCTCGACTTCCAGAGGCGTCACACGACGGCGCCAGGCTCGCGCCATAAATTGCGTCAGGACTTCCTCGGCATAGACGGTTTCATCTTTCGCATTCTTACTGGCGAAGAAAATCCGTGTATGCGATGGCGGCGGCCAATGGTCATATACGGGCGCGGTGATCTCGACATAATCAATCTGAATGTCACCATGGGAGACTGAACTATTGACGAACCGCACATACTCAGAAGGACTTGGCAATTCCCCCATCTTGTTGATATTTCGCACTGAATTGCGGGGGTAAATTTCACTCAGCGGGATGTCCCACTGGTAAAACTGTGGCGCTGCCGGAGCGGCGGCAATGGGCGTGTCACGATCGCTAACCCGTACCGAGGCATGCGAATCATTGCTGGCCTGCCAGCCAAACTCCAGTTGCAAGCTCGGAATGCGGTTGTCCTCCACAGATGTACGTGCGGCGCGGATCCGCACGCGCAAGGTCCCTTTCTCGGGGACGCGGTCACCTACCTCCACGGTGAGTTTTTGGCGCGGCGGGATAATGGCCACATGGTCGTATTCGGCGGGTGTCTTTGGCTGTGTCTGGCCTGGCTTCCAGGCGTACCTGGCACCCGGGTAACTCCAATTAGCCCGCGCGGTCCGGCCGGTCGCGAGCTCTTTGTAGTGCGCGTTATTCGGCCGGACACGAAATCGGGCCTGCCGCCGTTCCAGTTCCTGTTTCAGCTTGGCAGGATCGTCTTTGTGCTGCTGCCGGATCTTCTCCAGCTCTCGATCTTGTTTGGCCCACTCTACGGCTGCTGCAGCTCCCATCGAAACGCCCCAATACACCGGTGCCGGCTGAGGCCCCTCAACCGTTGCGCGTTTGAGGGCATTACGACTCAACTCCCGGTACGTCGCGAACTGGATAGACGACATGTGCAGCAACTCGGAACTGTTCTGAAAACCATCTTCCGAAGTTGACTCAGGGGGCAAGTCTTTGGCAAAGTCGTACGGTAAACCCAATAGGTCTTGCAGCGCGTACTTGTATTCATAACGTGTCATGCGTCGGAACGACGAGTGCCCTTGTTCTAACCGACGCACCGTGGATGCGACCTGAAGCTCGGAAGACAGCCAGTCAATCACCTGGCCACGGTCCTGCTCCGCCAACTGGCTGGCGTCCACAGGGGGCATTTCTCCATTACTCAACACGGCGAAGACTTCGATCCACCAATTTACGTCGTCACCACCGAAGAGATCGGGATCGAGCGTGTCGAGCCGAATATTCCCTTCCTGTTTCTCCGGGCCATGGCAGGCCACACAGTTCTGTCGCAGGATCGGCTCAACATCCCGGCGAAACCCCATCAGGTTGGCCTCAGGCACTGCAGTGTCCACCACACGCAGCTGCCGCTTGCGATAACTCGAGCGCTGGGCGCCATGCACTTTCAGCTCGTCCAGCGTCAAACGCAGCGACGCTTCCGCTTTTCCGCCATCTGCCGGAGACGGTTTCACGGCATCAGGCTGACGGCCTGGGTCACGCTGACCGCGGGCAGTACCCTCTGCCGCACAGTACCATGCAGCCGCGCCGAGCGATGCAATCAGCCAGACCAGGCATCGCGAGTCAAACCAGTTACTGTTTCTTTTCATGTTGCTTGTGCCGTTACCAACTGCGCCGGTAATGGTGCGTACGCTGAATGCGTCCGACCGGACCTATTCTACCGCACCCATTCGCTTGACAGGAACCGGACCTGCAGGGGACATGCTGCGCCATCCTCTGCGAGCCGTACGGCAGCCCCCACGACCCGGCCTCCGAGGCTCCATATTACCTGAGAAACTCGACGCCTGCCTCACCAACCAACTCAATTCCCCCTGGTAGCCTGCGGCCAGCCAACGGTAAACCCTGTGACAATGCGTGACAACTGCCTGCTCGCTGCATCGCGGACAACAACACAGAGCCAGCATCGCCGCTGGTTTCCGTTCAGCGAGAGGAGGACTCGCTGCACACAACACGCCGCGAACGGGTGGCAGAAGCATCTCGATGTTTGATCTATTAGACTGAAACCAAGTCGGCCAAACCGCAGCCCCTGGCATCACGTGCGACGGTCTCGCGCGCAACGAGATCCTCAGAGGGGGAGAATATGGCCACTTCAGCGCAGACGTGCCGGTAATCCCAACCTCACTCAACAACCCAATGGAAAATCAATGAATGACCGTAACATTCGCGGCCGGAGCAGACCGCAGATGCAATTTCTGCTGGCCCTGCTCGTCGCAGGGACCACCGGGTATCTACTGGAGATGATTTCATCGCTCCAGGCGGCTACCAAGGTCAAAGTGGTTACCCAGCGGCATGTCATGATTCCGATGCGGGACGGGGTGCGATTGTCGGCATGGATTCACCTGCCGACAGGCCAGGGCCCGTGGCCTGTGTTGATGGAACAGCGTTATTCGAACGTGCGTGCCGCGCGCACTCGACACACGAAACTTGCAGAACACGGCTACGTCGTGGCCGGCATCAACTTCCGCGGCACAGCAGATTCGGAGGGCACGTTTGTTGGTTACCGTGACCTGGCCTGGGGATCCAAACGTGATGGGTACGATGTCACTGAATGGCTTGCCAGGCAATCGTGGTCCAATGGAAAAGTGGGTTCATTTGGATCGTCGCAAGCGGGATTCGCACAAAATTTACAAGCCGTTACACAACCGCCGCATCTCGTCTGTCAATTCATGGTCGATACTGGATTGAGTCTATTCCACGACGGTTACCGGATGGGTGGATCGACTCGGTATGTGCAATTCCGGGTGATGGAGCAATTCTGTCGCAATCCACAAGACAACAGGCTGCTGGTCGAGGAGTGGACACGTCACCCCACCTATGACGCATACTGGGAGGCAGAAGACGCGGGGCGCCATTTCGACAAAATGAACGTCCCCTGTTTCACAGTGGCCAGTTGGTTTGACGACCCCAAAGGAGACAGCTCGATTCGTAGTTTTGTCGGGCGGCAACACCATGGCGGCAGGCAGTCGTGCGGGAACCAGAAGTTGCTCATCGGTCCCTGGCCACATGGCGGGAGCAAGGGAAACACCGTCGGAGATCTGCAATTTCCTGACAATGCTTCGGCAACCGTTGAAAACCTGATGCTGCGCTGGTTCGGGCACTATCTCCAGGGAAAGGATACCGGAATCCTCGAAGAGCCCGCAGTCAGGTACTACGTGACCGGCGCCACCGGAGAACCCAGCGCCCCTGGGAATGTCTGGCGTGAGTCCGCAGACTTCCCACCAAAGACAACCAGCGAATCCCTCTATTTCCAGGAAGATGGCACCTTGACAGCGGAACCATCACTGCGCGAGGCAAGCGCAACAGCGTATACCGCCGACCCGGCGCGACCCGCCAAGATGCCGGGACTGGTAGCGCGTGACATGCGCCAGTACGAGAGCGATCCCGGGGTTATCCGTTTCACTTCACCTCCTTTGGCAGAGCCGACAGAATGGACGGGCCGAATCGATGTCGAGCTGTTTGTTACTTCCACTGTCAGAGACACCGACTTCATTGTCAAAGTCTGTGACGTCTATCCCGACGGCCGGTCGATCGCACTGATCAACTCAATCCGTCGAGCCCGCTATCGAGAGGGGTTTGAGCAGGAACGCTTCTTGCAACCGGGACAAGTTGCCAGAATCGCTTTCGATCTGGGCTGGCTGAGCCAGACCTTCAATCGTCAACATCGAATTCGCGTCACGATCGCCAGTACAGGCGCCCCCTACTACGAACCGAACCCGCAAACAGGAAGCCGTATTACCAGTAAACCACCAGGCCGTACCCAAGTCGCAGTGAATCGCGTACTGCACAACCAGCGTTACGCCTCCAGGATTCTCGTGCCCAGGAGCGCACGTTAAGAAAGAAAGCACCAAGTCGCTGCAGCCCTGGTGTCACCTGACGGATCATTGAATCCACGTACCGAATCCACAGAGTCAACCTGTCAGATGAACATTGCAGCCCTGCGGACGTGGGAAACAGAACAGCCCACCAGCGGCTACCGGACCAAAGAGAAGTTCGAAAACAGGTAGACCTGCGGTTGCGTCACGTTCCTGCGATTGACACCAATCGCAAACATCCGAGACGGGTCCATTTTCTCGGCCAATGCCGTGATGGGAATACGGACCCCGATCGTCTGCCGGGCGGGAATGGTAAAATAGCGATACCAGTAATCGCGTTCCTGATCGATCGTCTTGAGCGCAATCTCAACAGAATGATCGGCCGGGTTCGCAATGGTCAGGGAGAAGCTCTGATAAGCGGACCAGTCAGTGACCCTCAACCGGGTCAGCGTCGCACCAGGCCAGGCGTAGGTTCCGCGGTTCGCGTGGGGGATCGTCAGTAAGGCACCTTCCGGTCGAATCTGCAGCGTTGCCTGGACTTCACTGCCAGCCAACCTGGGCAAGTCTCGTGGTACAAAACCGCGCGACCAATTGGCCACCTCGACCTTGGCAGACTCCGGAATCAAGGCCATTTCCCGAGCCGTCACAAGGTATGGATCGGGGACTACAATCCGACTAATGGTGGTCGGATCGCCCTCCGGCCAGTATTTCCACCCCACCCGATGCGGCAAGGCATCTCCGTCATAGGTGATGTCCCAAAAGTCTTCCGGACGCGGCGCGGCCTCAAATACCGGACGCCGCGTTGCAGGAACGATCACGCGATTCGCGTACCGCAAATAGTCGACTTCCAGACGTGTCCGCGGCGCCGTTGGTGCCTGATTCAGAGTAATCCAGGGTGAGCCAAATCCGATCTGAGAATCCCCTGCAGCGCGGTCTGCGTGCGCCTGCAGACGGCGCACCCGCGGACTGCCGTCGATAAACAACACCTGTTCTACCTGCTTGCCCTGCCGTCGTACGACAACATCGTATTCGTGCCACTGCGCCACATCGAGAGGGATCGTTTCGCCACCCAGTGAAACACCTTCGGGATGGAGGACAAGTTCCCAGGAGATACTCGTACCGCTGGCCCAGACACGGGCGTGGTAACTACCCTGGGCAGGCGCTCGCAAACGCGCTGCCACGGTAAATTCATCACCCAGCTGAAAGTGTCGGGTGTCCTCGAATCGAGGACTTTTCACCCAATGCCCCCAGGTCTTGGATGCGGTACCAGCGAGCGCCAGGTAAGCATGTTTACCGGCAGCCTGTTTTCCAGCCACAATCCAAACCGGTCCCAGCAACCCACCTGGTCCCTCCTGGTTGCGTACCCTTACCGACAAGACGTTTGAACGCGCTGGATTGATCACGTCCGTGATGTCCAGCACCGCCGGCTGACCATTGACAATTTTTCCCACCTGGCGACCGCGGCGGCCAGGTTGTGTGGCAAAAACCTTGGCAGAATTCTGGACGCCCGTGATCACCGCGTAGATCCGTTTGTCCCGCGCGGCAGGCGGTACTGTGAAACGATGTCGATACCAGGCCAACCCGTCGTAGGACCATCCCTGGTTCTCCCACCAGTCGCCCAAGGAGATGTCCCTCCAGCGCCCGGGAAATGTCTCATGCTCAGTGAACTCAATGCCCCAGTGGTCGGTATCGTCTGGATCGAGAGCAAATTGCCACCCGTCGGTGAGTTCTGCAAGCCGGCCGTACTGCTGAAGCAACGGCTCCAGCCGCCTGTTGTCGACCGTGGGCGTCGGATACGGACGTGGCGCCACCAGGCCGGGATTCCAGTCCAGGTCCAATGGCTGCCGCGCAGCAGCCACCGCGCGCAAATAGGCGGGTGGAAACACGCGTCTGAACTCGGGAGGGCTCGGTACACGATCGACATGATTCACCACCGGCCACCAATGGACTTGCATATTCCAAGTCCAGGCATAGCGATCACTCGCGGCCAGGGCATTGTGCAATGCATGCTGGAGTTTCGTCGGGGTAAAGTGGTTGCGAGAGTAGTCTGCAAGATCGAAACCGTCTCGATCGCTACGAAAATCAGGCCACACCGCCGTCGCGTAACGCAAGTGGCGACGCGCCAAGTCGGGTACACCACAGAGGCGACGGGTACGAATCCGTTGCACATCGAGATAATGCTTGAAGGCCGCGTACGTCATGTGTGAATAGGTCGCCTCGCCGCCGTGCACCAGGGTGGCCTGTGGCGTACAACCCTCCAACAGCCCGTCGAGAAAAGCCGGCATCAGTCCGTAGGGGCTATCACGCAGGGAATCCGCGTCCCCTCCAAACGCGCGGATGTCACCGTACCCGTGACTGAGCATGACAACGATGTCCGGTTTCGCACGGCAGGCAGCCGCCATCCACTCGCGGCCACGCTGGCGCACCACCCGGCAATACTCCTGGTAGCCCGCGACCGTTTTGCGATAACGGATCCAGTTGAACGGGCCACCATCGGTAGTTTCCAGGTCAAACCAAATTCCGGCGAGGCCGCCCCGCTGGCAGATCACTCCTGCCACGTGCGCATTGTTGGCCACCACATGCCATTCCGGATCGCGCCAGTCAATGTTCTCTGCGCGGGGATCGAAATCCTTGGCCGTGCGCATTGTGTAGAGCATAAAGTTGTGCTTGAGCCGCTGAGCGCGACCAGCAATGTCAACGAGATCCTCAATGGCGCACGAATAGTCGCCATCACCCCGCGCGGGATACCCACCCCACGTCCAGTTTCGATGCTTTTGCAGCTTCGCATCCCGGTGTTGCCAATTCGGATTGACGTTGAGAATGACGCCGTCAAACGGTGCCCTCTCAATGGTTTCGAGATGTTCGCGCAGTGACCTGGTGTCCACCATCGCGTGTCCATGGCCGCCGATCAGCAACTTATCGCGGAGCACCGGTGCCGCAGGCGACGCGGTCCACAGCGTGATCGCCACCAGGATCGAAGGGCAAGAGGAGATCATCATCGCCACTCCTTAGTACTGGTTCCGGCCGTCGCTCAGGCGGCACTGCGAAACCGACAACCGGGCGGACATCGTGTGCAGGCGGGCATTGTGTGCGAGAGTGCATTGTGTGCACCAATCAGAATGCGGGAAGCACCTTGACCTGTTCACTGCGTGGCAAATCTACGAACTTCTCAAATTCGCTGACAAATTCCGCAGAACTTTGTCCGAACGTTTTCTTGAAACACGCTTCCCATCCCAATTTTTCAACATTCGGGTGGAACGACTTCAGCAGCACATCCTGCCCGAACTTGTTCATCAGGTAAGCGATCGCCCAGCCACCACTGTCATACGCCAACTGCCTGCATTCGCTGTCATACGAATCCGGCAATAGAGTAGTGCACATTTTTCGTTTTTCCTGAACAAACTTCATTTTGTTTGTCATCCGTTGCTCCAAGGTGCGCCATGGATGAGACGCATTATTCCATTTCGGTAGCTTCCCAGAGGCCCATAATCGGGAGGCGTTGATTTCTGCCATCGCAACCGCCGAACCCTCGATAAACCACACCGGCCCCATCAACGAGCGCCGCTTTTTGTGGGCGGGAGTCTGGATAAATGCATTCTGCATTGAATGCCAGTACTCGTGCAAAATCGTGACTTGCTCACCCTCACCGGCAATATTCAATACTCCCGCAAAGCCCAGCGGCAAGGACGATGTCATCCTGTGAAAACCCCATTGGGCGCCCCCATTGTGCCCGGCACTTCCGCGCGGCATTCCCGACGCCAGCGCCTGGGCACCTATTTCCTGGTAGCTGAGAAATCCGTGATCTTTGTTCTGGCTATCGTTCAAACAATCGCGCCGGGTCATGTGCCCTCTGGCAACGCGCCGCGCACAAAAAGCGGATGCCAGCTCCACGGCTGCCGCGCGGTCGGTGCCTAACACCCAGTATTCAAATCGCCCGGACGAACCCCAGGTGTCGACTGCAACAGCCAGCGTGTCCTTCACCGCCTGCTCGACTTTCTTGGAAACGTCAGAGGCAACAAACACCTCCGTCTGGTTTCGCTGCTCGACGCCAAAAATATTTGTGGGGTCTAGCGCTGGACGTGAAACAGATTCCTGTCCGCTGACAATCGCGAACATCAACAAGAAAAAGGGCAAAATGGCGGTATGCCTCAATGTATGCATCGATTCTATTCCTGGCCAAATCGTGACTGGGGCCCGAGCACATCAGGCCGATTACGTATCAACTAAGAACAACAGAGCGAAAAAACAAGCCCGCGCGACGTGGTCTGCCCCGCTCGGCTTCGCCGCAGCCTTGTGCCGACCATCATGCATTGCGATTACGCCAACAGCTCATCGCGGACACGACCTTCCGCCACGACTGGAAGCGGGCGGCCGAGCCGATCCTGCAGTAACATCTCGTGATCGATTCCCAGTAAATGGTACACCGTCGCCAGGATATCGTTCGGAGAAAACGGGTTGTCGGCAACATCACCGGCGATGGCATCCGTTTGACCGATAACGCGCCCCTGCGCGAAGCCACCACCTGCAAAGATTGCAGAGTAGGCACGCGACCAGTGATTACGGCCGCCACCGGGGCTGTCGTCAATCTTGGGGGTACGACCGTGCTCGCTAATGCAAACCACGAGTGTCTCATCCAAGAGCCCACGTTCTTCCAGGTCACGCAACAGAACCGGGTAGGCTTGATCGAAACTCGGACACAGCTGGTTCTTCATACGGTTGAAGTGGTCTTCGTGCGTATCCCACGCACTATTCACCGACTCGTACTCATCCCAAAACACGGTCACGAAGGTGCTACCAGCCTCGATCAATCGCCGCGCTGCCAGGCACGAGTGTCCAAACAGGTTGCCACCATACTGCTGGCGCACCGACTCGGGCTCGCGGCCGACATCGATTGCGTTCGACACCCGCGGAGATGTCAACATCGAGTGCGCGATCTGCTGATAGCGATTAAAGCTCTGCGCACTGGGAGTGCGGTCGAGCCGTGCGCGTTCCTGGTCAAATTGCTGGAGCAACGAGCGACGGGTATTGAGTCGATCAATGGTCACCCCGCCGGAAAGTTGTCCGGCCGCAGCCAGCGCCAAACTGGAATCCGGCGTCATCCCGCCGTAGGGGTCGCGGTAGGTCTTGGTGACGCCGCCAAAAGAAGCCGTCACCTCAGCCGACGCTGCGCTCGCGGCCCCCTGGAAGTCCGTCCAAATCGGATCGTAGGCCGGGCCCAAAAACCCGCCGTAGGGCCCAGACCGCAGCACTTCACCTGAGCGCCGGGAACTAAAGGGCCAAGGCATGGCAATGTTCCGCGGTACTTCCGGGATGCGGCCCGAGGAGCGAGCCCCCTGAACATAATCCACGACCGATCCGATGAAGGGCCAACTCCGCATGTCATGCGGATCACTGAAACGCTGCCCGAGCTTCGGAATCCCGGTCACCGCCAATTCGATCCCGTGCAGTGGGTAAGGATGAGTCAGTGAGCGAACAATAGTCGTCTGATCGACAATGGCAGCCGTCTTGGGCAAAAGTTCGCCGACGCGGTAGCCCGTGATCGAACTGGCAATGCCATTACCGTACTGGCCGCGGATCTCGAGCGGTGCCCGCGGCTTGATGTCAAAGGTTTCCAGCTGGCTGGGTGAACCCCACAAATAGAGCAAAATGCAGGCTTTGGCCTGGCCAAAGGACCGACTTCGCGAACCGGCAGTTTCCGCCTCCACGGACCTGGCTGCCAACAAGTCGGCGAGAGTCACTCCACCCAGACTTAAAGCGCCAGATACGAGCATCTCTCGACGCGAGGCGCCGTCGCAAAGCCGTTTTTGCGAACCGAGTATGCGAAGCAAAACCAAAGTCTCCAGTAAGACATCGAACCGCCAGCCAAAGTATACCACGTTACTTTGGCGCTCGCGCGGTCAAATGGCTGTGATCAGGCTGGGAGATGAGTGCCAGGATCCACTCGCGGGCAGCGCACCGATCACGTGTGTGCGACGCTTGCATTCGATAATATTACGGAAGAGACAAAATGACCGAAGCATCGACCTGCCGTCAGCAAGCCAGCGGCAGCGACACCTTTCTCACAGCCATTGCAGCATCAATGAAGGACCGGCGCCATGTGGAAAGCCTCACTACCTGCT
>CAZITS010000032.1:0-16193 GCA_964542185.1 uncultured Pirellulaceae bacterium | reverse complement strand
GCACCGAGCCCTCCACAGTTGAAGTCAGACAGCAAGCTCTGGAAGACCATCCATTACGACGAAGTCTGCAAAGCGTTCTGTACGCCCACATAGGCCATGTGGGCTTTCATGCATGTGGACTTGAACGCCTCGGGACGAGCAATTCCCGGCAGACGAAATGTCTCGTGCCCCGCTTCCTTGAAGACGAGATCACCAGCGTCATACCACTGCTGCCCCTCCTGTTGTTCAATCTCAATCTCATCAAAGCGATTCAAGTCGAGGGGCTTGGATACTGTACCGTGAGAAAACTGCAACGAGTGATTCAGCCACACGGTAATCAGCAAGGCCAAGCCAGCAGCCACGTGGAATATCGCCAGCCCAATCAACACCCAACTGAAAATCGGCTCGCTGAGAATCGGTGAGCGGGAGCTGGGATCGCCACCAGGGATCAGTGTCTCGAAGAGGTAGTAATGGATGCCAAGCAGTACGCCGCCAATAGCGGCACCCCCACATCCAGCCAGGGTACCCAGGAACTGGCTACCCGGACCCAAGTGGAATTCGTTATGCAACTCCAGCACCCTGCGATTGGTCAACTTGTAGAAACTGCCGTGGGGAACACCAGGCAAGTTACGAATCTTGGGCAGTAATCGGAAAAAATAGAGTGCCAGTCCGACCGGTATGGAAGCCAGGGCAATCAAGTTACCGATCTTGAAAACGTAGATTCCGGCATCAATGGCAAACAACCTGCCCAGCACGCGCGCTACGCTATAACGGGCAACCGATGGCCAGACCTCCATAATAGTGGTTTCTTCGGACTCGGCCGGAGTCACTCCTGCAATGGCCTGCTTCATCACACGTTTCCTGGTCTGCCCATCTCTCACGGATTCAACTCGTCGATGGTAACAGACGAAACCGCGCTCTTCCAGCCCCAAAACGCCTGCTCCAGAGGGTTCGGTGGGGCTGTGAAACCCGTATTTACCCGATGGCGGCAGGGGGTGTCACCCCTTTCTTCAAGATCAAATTGGCATACTTGCGGGTATCACCTGTCATGACGACTGCAAACGCCTGCCGTGCACGCTCATAGAAGGCAAATCGGTCCAGAAACTGAATTTCTGGCGGTTTGGCGACGTAACGATCGAGCAGATCGCAATAGCCCGAGTGAACCGCCGGGTCGGCAGTATCCCCCTCGACCACCTGCATCATGACAGCCGCATCATCGACAAAATTGTCGATTTCAAAAAGCGGCAGGATCGCGTCCAAGAGGGGTTCAATGCCAACTCCGTCAAGACGCAGAACAGGCGGACCGGCACTTTCCCCCGGAAAGTGCGCATCGGCCAAAACCAACTCGTCACCATGTCCCATTCGGCAGAGGGTCGCCAGCAGGTCTGGACCTAACAGAGGTGAAATCCCTTTCAGCATGTACTTCTCACAATCACGTGAATACCGATCGAATTGCTTTCAGGTGCTGGGGTGGCAGCGGTGTCAGGAACTATCGCAGCAATAAAACAAGCGATGGCCTGAAGCCATGAACTACGGCAACCCCCATTCCATGAATCATCCACCATCGTCTCAAATGAAACAAGAACACTCCATATTCCCTGGAAGATTGCGCCACATTTCTGAGATGCGTTCGCCGAGAAACCGCACCTTCTTCTGTCTACCAACGTCACCAATGTCAATGTCGTTGCTTTAATCCGGCGAGAAAGACCGCGTACTACTTGTATCCGTTGGAAAACTATGTCAGAGTCTGTTGCGTCGCCATCTGCCTTCCTCGTCTGCGACCTCTTCTCTGCACACAACGTCTCTGCAAGCGGTCTCGATCATGTTCGGCAAGTTTGGACGCAATAAGGCCCGCCGCAAAGCGATCAAGACGTACAAAGACGGAATCGCGCACGCAGATGCACGTCGTTACGAAAAAGCGATAGCGAACTATTCAAACGTCGTCGATATGCGGCAAGCTCCTCTGGATGTGCGTGCGATGGCACGACTGAATCGGGCACTGGTGTATTCCGTTCAAGGAGACATCCCGACGGCGTGCAACGAACTGACCATCGTAATTCACGACGAAGCCGCCTCCGATGCAGTGAAAAACAGCGCACGCGAAAAGCTGAAACGGCTGGAAAAACGCAACAGCGCGAAGTAATTCACCTTGCACAGCGAAGCGCGACCAGTGCTACAGGTGCAGGCACCACAACAACGCACCCGGATTTCCATTCGGCTGTGGCCTCTTCCTCAACCGCACAGCTACGGGAGACACCCAGAGAATGCTCCTCCTCTGGAACAAGCGGGCATTGAATCACCCGTTCCCGGCTACGTGAGCCTGCACTCTCAACCAAGCTCTGCGCGTCAGGCAGCGCCACGTTCGTCATCGTCAGCAGGCTCTGCCTCCGTCGCACTTCTCTCCAACGCCTCTTCGCTGATCGTGCCATCGTCACTGACGTCTTCAAACCGGACGGAAACCCGTTTAGAAACTCCGGATTCCTGCATGGTCACACCATAGAGCGTGGTGGCAGCCGTCATCGTTTTCTTGGAATGGGTAACAATCACGAATTTTGTCCAGCCAAGAAAACCATGTAACACATCGACAAATCTGCCAATATTGGCTTCATCAAATGGCGCATCAACCTCGTCCAATACACAAAACGGGCTGGGGCGAAACTGAAAAATAGCCAGCAACAACGCAACCGCCGTCAACGCTTTTTCACCCCCGCTGAGCAGCGAGTTGTTGAAGGACGGTTTCCCTGGTGGCGTTGCGACAATTTCCACACCAGCCTCAAGCACATCCACATCATCATCCAGCACAAGATCGGCTTTGCCGCCACCAAATGCCTTGCGGTAGAGTGCATGAAAATTTTCCCGAATCGCTTCCAAAGTCTCCATGAACAAGCGACGACTATCCGCGTTAATCTTCTGGATAATTCGTTCCAACGACTCTTTCGCCTGGTTGATGTCGTCGTACTGGCCGGAGAGTGTATTAAACCGAGATTCCAAATCGTCTAATTCACCGAGCGCCTCCATGTTCACCGCACCGATCTGATTGAGCTTGCGTCGCAAATCCTCAATTTCGCGTTCAACCTCCTCGCGCTGCTGCTCTTCCTCAGACGTCTCATCAGTGACACTTTCCAGTTCAATTCCATAATCTTCCTTGAGTCGATCGACCACCGTATCGCGTTCATGCCGAAGTTTACCTGCCAGCAAATCGACCTGGTGACAACGCTCTTCCAAACGTCGGCTTTCTTTCCGGTAACGCTGCAAGTCGCGACTCAAGCTATCCCGACGGCTATGCAACGCCTGCCGTTTAGCGAGTTCCTGTGCGATGCTACTTTCCAGTGACTCCTTGGTCAGAAACCATTCGGCGAGCTGGGTAGTCGCCAGTAAGATCGCCCGCTCCGACTCGCGTTGTCGGCGTTGCGCAACTGACCATTGAGACCGCGCCTGGTCCAAAGAATGTGTACGCTCAGCACGGTCTTCTTCAAATTGGGACATCCGTGCACTGAGCGCGTCTTGGCGCTGTTCAATCTTCGCTAATTCAACTCGTGCTGCTGTAGCAACCTTGAGCGCACCCTGACGCTCGTGCTCCACTCCCTTGATGGCATCGTCACCGGACTGGATGGAGTCCGCAACCAACTCCACATCCGATTCCAATTGGTCTAATCGTTGCCGTAAATCCTGGCGACGCTGTGATGCCTGATGATGTTGTGCGCGTGAGACGCCCAGCTCTGCGTCAACCGTTTCACGCTGATCGGAAAGCTGTTCCGCGCGCTCTTCCAACGCCCGCGTCACCGCTCGGCGTTCGGCTAATTCCGCCATCGTAAGTTGCTGCCGATCGCTCAAGTCCTTGACCTGGCGTTCTTGCGATCGAATACTCTCCTGCAGCCGACCAATTTCCTGCTGCGCCTCTTCCATTCGCTGCTGTAATACGACGAATTCTTGTCGCAACGCTCGCAATTCACTTTTACGCGACACCAAACCTGCCGAAGTTCGTCGCGGTCCCAGCAGGATCGATCCGTCGTGATCGACCAATTCCGCAGCAGGTGTCACAAAACGCATTGCCCCTTGCGTTGCGCGATGCAATTCTCGAGCTGAATCGAGTGTCTGCACAAACCAGGTTGTTCCGAGTAACCTCTCGACCAGTGGCACATATTCCGGATCGACATCGACAAAGGTGTCTGCCCGCCCAACCACTTCAGGGTGGCTTTTCAGCATCACCTCATGTGCAGTTGTTTCCGTAATCTTCGGTGTGTGATCTGCTGACTCTTTGGCAGACACTTCTTCAAAAAAATCGGTGGTCGGCACCAGCCCCACCCGGCCATTCACTTTGAATGTCCCTGACGCAAGCTCGAGCAAGATTTCCTGCCCCGACACCACCACCGACTGGGAACGATCACCCAATGCCGTATCGATCAACGGCGCGTCTTCGAGCTTGACTCGTAGTAGATCGACCAGCAGTCCTCGAATGTCCGCCCAAGGCCCCTCTCCTTTCCGTTCCGCTAACGCCAGGACTTGTGTCACTCCGTCGCCGATACCTTCGCGACGTTTCTCCAAGTCCTCAAGCAGAGAGGTACGCTCACGAATCCCACTAAGTCGACCGTGACGCATGGAAAGATCTTCTTTACGACCGTTCAATGCGTGGCGGCTTTCCCACAACTCACGTTCCGCGACAACGAGCTCCTGGTCTAACTTGCTCAATCGGTCGCCAAGACTCTCCTGCTGCTCTCGCGACTGTGTACATTCCTCCGTGGTCTTGTGCGAAGCTGAACCGAGTTCAGCGAGCTGTCGTTCTCCCTGTTTGCACAATTTTTGCAGCGACTCAATTTGCGATTCGAGATTGCCTAACTCCGTACCGGATGTGGCAGCTTGACGCATCAACTCAACATGATGGCTGCGGCGTTGGTCGTTCTCACTACGCATGAACTCCAGCTGCTGAATGTGTCCATCAAATCGCGCCTCATCATCCGCCAATCTCTGTGCGGCGTGTTCCCGATCAGTCGCGGCTTCCGCGAGTTCCTGGCGTGTTTGCTGGACACGCTGTTCTACATCGCCTGCTCGAGTCATCATCGCCGACAACTGCTCACGACAACGTGCGATCTCCGCTTCCAAGTCGATGCAGTCCGCGCGCCGATGTTTCTGGACAGATTGTTGCGTTGCAATCCGCTCCCGGTTGCGCGAGGCAATTTCTTCACGGTCGCGAACTTCCGTGTCCACCGAAATAACTTCCTGATCAACCGTCGCAATCGTAGCCTCTGCCTCCTGCGCTTCCTGATTGGCCTGCTCGACCTGCGACCTCAGTCCTTGAAGTTCCTCGTCTACTCCGGTCAACTGCCTGGTCAAGCGACGCCAATCCGTCATGGCTACTTGCGTTCGCAGTTGCTGCAAACGATCGCTGTACTCGCGGTAACGACGCGCCTTGGAAGCCTGATTGCGAACATTGCGCAGACGGTTCTCGACTTCGTCTACGATGTCTCGCAAACGCAGCAGGTTCTGATCAACCCGTTCCAGTCGCCGCTGGGCCTCGATCTTCTTCGCCTTGAACCGACTGATTCCCGCAGCTTCTTCAAAGATAGCGCGGCGATCTCTAGGAGATGCCTGCAATAACTGATCGACTTTCCCCTGTTCGATCAGACTGTAAGCGTCAGTGCCAACCCCGGTTCCACGGAACAAGTTCCGCACATCCTTGAGGCGACAAGGCTCTCTATTAATGAGGTATTCCGCTTCACCACTGCGGTACACACGTCGCGTAACATGCACCTCGGGAGCATCCACCCCAAGTCGTTGTTCCGAATTGTCAAAGATGATCGTCGCCTCTGCGGCGTTCATCATCTTGCGGCCACTTCCCAACCCCTTAAAGATGACATCCGCCATCTCTTTTCCGCGCAAACTCTTGACACTTTGTTCGCCAAGCACCCATTTAATCGCATCAACGATATTGGATTTTCCCGAACCGTTGGGACCCACCACCACCGTGATTCCCGATGGAAAATCAAAGCGTGTTCGGTCGGCAAAACTCTTGAAGCCGATCAATTCGAGTGCTTTGAGCATGGCCAGACAGTGCGGTGACGCACGATGAGGAAATACAAGAAACGCGATCGGCAGCCAGGAAACGTACCCCTTCGGGGTTCATCATCGCTGCGATAACAAAGTCTTCGTTACAACAACGGGAGCCCTGGGCAACAACAAGTGAGGTGCACCAGATACCAACTACTCCGAGGCATCCGATACGGTGATGGAACCATTCGTTTCTCAACGAAACCAGCTGGTCATTCTACCAAAGAAACCGGGTTTCTCCTCCTCTGGTTGTTCCGTTACTGGTTTTTTGTCCTGCTTGTTTGCTGTACGTTCACTGTCCAACCGGTTCGAAAACATATCGGGAATTGGATTGACAGGTTTGGATCCAGAATCTGCATCTGACGAAGCGTCTTTTGTCGTTCTTCTGCCGTAGCGCCGACTGGCCCGGGGAGTCGCTTCGACAGCGATCCGCGCTGGCAAGAGCTCTCCTCTCTTGGCAGCTCTCATCGCCTCCAGCACTTCAGCGTAGCCGCCTCCCAACTGATGAATAGCGCGAATCATCGATTCCACATCCGCCGGGCAAACAAGATAAGCCGTTTGTTCATTGGGAGCAAAACGACTCACCTTGAGACGACCTGTATCAGTTCCAGTAATCAAGATCCGCTTGCCAGCAGAAAGGAAGCGGGGTGGAGAGATCGGAATCTGATGACCAAACAGAACAATTTCCGGCCGCCGGTTCCGACTGAAGTGAATCATTGGTTCGCCGCGGGTTACAACGACGTGAAGACTGAATTCGTCACCCAACCACTCACCAGCAATGATCGGACTACCTGAATTGCGCGTGTGAATCGCATGGAACGCACCGTAACGGGTTTCAGCGCTTGGCAAATGGATCAACTCAGACAACACATCGTAGGCACTCACGTGATCCATTGCCGCCAGTGCTGTGAGGGCATGCCAACGAAACGCTGGATTTTGACGGGCAGCTTCTCCAAGTGTCACCACCGCATCCGCTTCATCGAGATAGGCAAGTGACTCGGCCGCATAAAATCGGACTTCAAAATCGCTCGCCGTCAGGCCTTTCTTGAGAGTCTCAATCGCCGGCTTGCCAATCGCTTCCAACTTTAATGCAGCACGAGCCGATGTCGCAGGATCAACCAACTGGAGCTCCAGTTCGGGAAGCCGATTGGCCAATTCTGTCGCATCTGGACCGACTGCAATGCTACGAATAACCTTCATATACCGCACAAGATTGTTGCGATACCGAGAATCGACAGCGAGTTCGATGAGATCATCTTGTTTGGGATTAGCAACGCCTTTCTTGATGCCATGCTCAAATGTGTGAAATCGCTTGTTAACCGCAGAGGCAATCAGCATCGCACTCCGGATCGAACCTTGTCGGGAACGAACACCCAGACCAAGTGATCGACCATGCTTTACCAGGCCACCACCCAGGACACGCCCCCGAGACTCGTGAATGGAATCGTCTGAACCTTTAAACAAGGTATCAACGACCACGGGACCTGCGGCAAAACCAATGGGCAGCCCCGATCGGATACTGCCTCCCAATACAGCCAGTTCGCGCAACTGGCTCTGCATCAACCAACCGCCACGGAGACTGCTGGTTTCTGAGCGACGCGGTGTGAGCACCTCGATATCGAACTTGTCACCTTCTTGTGCGCCTGGAGGAATAAACCCACGCACCAGGACTAACGAAGTACTGGGCCACGACAGAACTTGATTTGGGTTCTTCACGTCGTGCCGCTGCATTTCAGTAAGTAGTACCTGTCGGCGTGAACTATTTGGCGGATCACTTCCGGTACCCGGCAATCCCGTAACGAGCGCAACGCTCTCCACTTTTTGATAGGTAAGTCCGAGTGGAATCGTCAACTGAGCTACCAGCTGTGGGCCGTCATTCTGGTCATCTGTTGAAACAACTGGATCAGGGCTCTGACCGCGAAATGACAAGGAAGAGCAGCCGGCGACCAATAAGAAGACGACCCCTCCCAAAGGCAAATGCCATCGACTTGTCCCGAAAATGCGACAACGAGACTTCATGCTGGGTATTGACTCCATGAAGATCTGAGCAAGTGTGGCTGTGTTCGCTTCGCTGGAATATACGATTCGCTGGAAAACGAGGAATTGGGATTCGAGATTCATCCCGACCACCACACCCTCACTCGCACAGCCCGAAAAGAAGACGCAAGCGGCGCGGACGATAGAAGTTGACCCGGCGCGCGTCAAGATCGCTTGGGATTTGGCGACTGATTTCCAAAGGACCCGTGGCCGTACAGAGTCAGCTCAAGCAACTGCTAGCATGCTGCCTGTTACGATCGGAGCCACACTCCGGAACCAGACTTGCAGTACCAGCGTTCTCATGCTGAAACTGCAAGCACTCAGACAGAAAAAAACCCATCGTCGTCAAACACAGACAACGATGGGCAGAGATCACAGAGCCCGTTCATGGCAAAGCCATCAGACGGTGAATCTACTAGACGACTTCGCTGGGCACGACAAACGGCTCCCGGTACACACGCGTCAGCATCTGATCTGCACGCTCGTTGTCCTGGAAAGTCTCGCTGGAGGGATCAAAGGGCAAATGCGATCCCAGCTGTAGCTGGGTTTTCTTCAGGTCAATTCCGTTGTCGCGTAGATGGCCCAATGTCCGTTCCAGTGTGGCGGCCACATTCTCACTTGAAGACAATTGCTCTAAGCGCGGCAACGCCTTATCGAAATCAACCGTTTCACCCAATCGGTACGAAATGTTTCCTAAATGACAAAGCGCACTCGACACGTGTCCTTCCTCAATATCTGCATTGAGATCGTCATGCTTGCGGCTGCGGACGGCGGCCAGGAAGTTGTTGAAGTGGTTTCCTCCACCGCTGAACTCGTCAATTTTCTCTCCATCCAGATCAAATGCCGCGCCTCGGTCATAGCTGTTCATGACGAGGTAGCCTTCGCTACCCTCAAAAATCACGCCAACCCGGGCATTTTTGAGGCCAGATGTCTTCAGACCGCGAACCTCAAACACCAAAGCCTGCTCTCCATAATCATGAACGATTACCTGGGTGTTTGCAGTATCTCCGGCGTCAACATAACCAAAACGGCCACCATAACTCATCACGGAGTGGCTCAAATGGTCAACGCCCAGGCCCCATCGAGCCAGGTCCATCTGATGGATTCCCTGGTTTCCCAAATCGCCATTACCATACGGCCACTGCCAATGCCAATCGTAGTGAAACCGAGATCTGGTAAGAGGTGCTTGAGGCGCTGGCCCAAGCCAAAGGTCATAATTGACGGACTCGGGCGGATTGTATGCCGGAGTGCTGGCGGTGGCCCCACGTGGCCCAATGGAGCCACGCGGTTTGTAACATAAGCCACGGGCAACTGAGACTTTGCCAATTTTTCCTGACTGTACAAAGTCCATCGCCGCAATCATTCCCGGGTTTGAGCGGCACTGCGTACCGGTCTGACAAATTTTCCCGTGTTTGCGCGCAATCTGTACCATCCGGCGGCCTTCGCTGACATTATGGCTTACCGGCTTTTCAACATAGACATCCTTGCCCGATTGCATGGCCCAAATCGCCGACAGGGCGTGCCAATGGTTGGGAGTAGCGATACTGACAATGTCGACGGACGGGTCATCAAATGCAGTTCGCATATCTTCAACGAACTGAGGTGCACGGCCACCTTGACGTTTGCCAACCTCTTGTGCACGGCGAGCACCAATTTCACGATCCGGGTCACAGAGGTAGACCACTTCGGTGTCTTTACGGCCGGCAAACGCTCCAATGTGACTGCCGCCTCGACCACGCACGCCTACCACAGCAACCCGCAGACGTTCATTGGGACTCGAACTCTGAGCCTCTTCTTCCGCCATGAGTTCATTTGCCGAACCCGCTGCCACTGTCGCAGCCGCGGCAAACATCGAATCTTCAAGAAATTGGCGGCGGGTTCTCTTGGACATCTCTGCTTTCTCCATCGAGTCTGAAAGGGCGCACACCTGTCGTGGCAGGAGCATCATACCAAGCCAGACCGTCACGGGAAAAGCAAATCCAGCACACCAGAGATCTGCAAACGTCGCTGTCACATCCGCGATCCCCGATCTGACCGCCCAGTGTGGGGGGGGCCTTCTGACGGATTGTACGGATTGATCCCGTACTGCCTGTTGTGCCTTGAGGCCTGGGTCTGCAGCACGGTCATCCGCGTTGAATGCTTGCCAGCCGCCAAAAAATGTGACCTAGGTTTGGAGGTAGAACATTTCCAGACCGCCACGAATTTGCGAACAGCTTGCAAAAACTGAGGAGCACCATGGACTCTCTAGAACAGCCGCTGCAAACATCTGCATCGCAGGATGCAATTCCTGGCTTTAGCCAGGCAAGCAAGCAGGAACTAGAAGCTCATCTCGAAGTCCGTCACTACGACGGCTTTACATTGACGGATGCAATTCGACCGGCAATTGACTTGAAGGTCATCCCGCGACAAGGCTATCGGCGAGATTGCTATCGCAATGAGAAGGATGGACGCAACGTCCCTGTTCTGATGTGCGCCGCAAGTCAAGAAATTCTGTTCGAGCTATTCATGGAGCTCATTGAGAACTTGGGGCAGGAAGTCGATGTCGTCCTGGAAACCAGCCACTATCAGGATCAGGCAGGCCACCTGGATTCTTACCGTGAGCAAATTGAAGCCCCCATTCTGCAGAGCATCCTCTGGGGTCATGAAGAACTGCTACTCAACGATGGTTGTACGGGAATCGCCGTAATGAATCCCCGCACTCCCCAGGAAATTCAATTCGACGAACACAAGATGCTGGTCGTCTATGGTGAACCACTTGCACCTTTTGAAGAAATTCTGCGTACACACGATGTCCAACTGGATCCAGAAATCAGGTTCCTGACTGAAGCCGAACACGTACATTCTTCAAACGAATCGTATTACGACGAATTCGAAGAACTCAGAATGCACCTCGGAATGGACAGCGGCGACATGTTGAACGCCTGCTGAACAAGGAACCCCGTTGGGACTGGGCGGCGCAGAGTGCAACCTACCACAGCCTCATCCACGGCGCCATTTCTCCTGGCGGCATTCCGTATTCACTGAAATAGCGGTAGTGGAAGCCCCCGATGTAGCGGGGATAACCTCCCATGTAGCGAGGTTGAAACGGTGATCTGTCCAGCGGACGCTCCCAACGCGGCACCGTCGTCATTGGTCTCATTGGTCGAGTTGTCCGCGGTCGGTCCGTGACCGAATCCCGGGGCTTTTTCGCTACCAGGGCTCGGAACAAACCCTGCTGCTTCCGCAAACGCGGTTGCCTGGCCGCAGGCCGCAGTAGACCCAACAACCCGCGCCGCGAACCACTGTGCTCCTGGAGCGTAACCGACTCGTCATTGGCCAGACTCACGGAGCTTGTGGCGCAACAAAGTGCCACTCCCAACCCTACTATCAATCCCTGGCTGCGCTGCAACACCTGCTCCTCCCTTAATCTGTAAGGCCCAACGATTGGATAAGTTGCGAACACATCCGCCCTGCTGAGCAGCTGTCCACTCGACCCGGTAGTTTACTGCAAAACCATCCACAGCTGATAAACCGAAACTTCATTTATCGTAATCGAAATATGGCGGCAGTGCCCGGTTTCAGCCACCAACGACAACAGAAACCCGTAGTGTCTTCCAGGTACAACCAACACGACGGAAAGAATCCCTTCGGCAGGCACGGCCAGAACACGCCTACCAGGATTGGCCTCGTCTCGGCACCAGAGAAATGGCTGACCCGGCGCATAATTGGCGCCACCTGGCAACAGTGCATCTGCATGAGCACCCGCACACTACACGGCAGACGGGGAAGCCGATTCACCCTGAAACAAGGCAACCACACCACGAACCATTTTGATCATCAACCAGGCCAGGCTGCAGAGCAGCAGCAAACCGGCAAACTTCAGCGCGCGGTCAAAAAACGAGGTATCAACTGCGGTCGCCGTAATTTCAATTCTCCCGCGAGGGGTCGAGAAGAAATAGTCTGCACCATTTGAATCAAGTGGTAACTCGACATCCAAACTCGTCAGGAACCCTTCCCCAGCAGACGATGCGCGTTCTGCGGTGACCTCCGCCACTTCCTGTCCCGCTGCGCTCGACTGACCTGAATCGGCCAACCTTGCAGCACCCGACGCCTGTCCGACCGGCGGGACGGGCAGATTCGACGGATTCGCGTTGTTTTGCCTGATTACATTTCCAGGCCTGGCGACACCTGCTGTGTCTGATTGCAACTGCTGTCGATAACGTTCCAGTTCTTGATTCTTCTGGATCGCAGCGTCTGATCGTAAAACCTGTTGTTGCTGAAGGTCCGATTTACTCGCGACTGACTCTGGAGCATCTCGCGCTGGCCGACCACCCGCGGGCGGTTTACGGCGCGCTATCCGTCCATACTGGGAATTCTCTTTCCTCTTGCTACGACGCAGGACGGTATCAGACTTCAATCTGTCCGCGGCGGGTGCTTCAGTATTGGGAGACTCCCGTTGGAGCTTGTTCTGCAACAACCACCGTCGATTAAAGCCTCCGGCATCTTGTGGCTTCTCTTTCTTCTCGGCGGATTTGGCAAGTGACTCGGTGGCAAAATTATCGGTCAACTCAGAAACAATATTGCGCGAGCGATCGTTTCGCTGCTGATACCACAGCTCCTCCAGGCGGAAACTATTTCCGGGTACTGGCTCCTGCTGAGTCTCATCGAGTACCGCCTCCATTTGTTGCTCTACCTGTTTCGATGTACCAAGGTTCAATTTCAACTCCTTGGCCAGTCCGATACTGCCGCCGTAGCGACGCTGGTAAGACTGTTCCAATTGATTCTGCTGTTGCTTCAATTCCCGGAAACTACTCATCGCCCGGATCTTTGAATAGGGATTCTTGCTGCTGAGCGCCTCGGTAACTCGCTGCATCTGTCGAGTCAGATGCTTGAGATCGACAGCGTGGTAATCCCCTTCGTCAATCACACGCTGGGCATTTCCGCCAAAGTACGTCCAGCGGTGGGAGCGGGGAAGTCGCAAGTGCACCTGGCTGTGCTCCACGTTGATGTTCACCGTGTGAACAAACGGGAAACTGGCCGATGTCATATGGCTCGATAAAAATAGTTTCCCTCCGTATTTCAGGACCACCGCGTAATCGCGGTCTCCCTCCGCAGTCTTCACCAGAGGCACTCGTACATGCTGTGGGCCCTTACTACTGGAAACACGGGTTGGTTTGACGCTATCACCTGCAACCGTCACCGTCCACAAATCGCTGTCCAGCGGCAGGACTACTTCCAGGTATTGTTCCGTGTCATTGTTCACCTGAAACGTCACCCGCGCGCGATACGCACCGCTACCGTCCATGACCAGCCGGGTTTCCGCCTTGCCAATCAAAGCACCTGCGGTCTGTACCGCCGTACGGGGACGGTTTCGAAATCGAAGACGCGGGTCATTCGCATCTCCGCGAACGGCAAATGCCTGCTGGATTCCATCCTGGAGCAACTCGGATAGCAGCGCTCGATTGGCCTGCTGCCGTGTGAGTGAGTCCAACCCATCGAGCTGTTCGACCACGACTTCATCGCGGCCAGCACTTTCGAGTACTACAAACCGGGATGTCATTTCACCATCTTCAACAATCGGAATCGGCGCTGCCTGCGCGTCATCGCTGAGTAGTCGATCGTGTTTGATTAGAACCTGGATTTGCCCCATTACCTCATCCTGTAAATCCAATTGAAAACGAATCCATCCGGGCCGGTTGGGCACCTGGGACACGGTCCTTTGGCGCAACAGGGGCACGCGCAAGTCTGCCCCTGCAAAATGCTCAGGAAGCAAGAATGTCAGGCTGCGAATACCAGCACGTTGGACCTGGTAATCGAGCAGAACCGTCTCCTCGATGGTCCGCGGCGTAACGCGGACATTACTGATGGCAAATACTTTGACATCCGCACGCTCACGTGACACACGCACAACACCGGAGTACTCATCATCACGAAACCGAACAACCCGTTGAGTAACGCGACGTTGCTCTGGACTGAGCCAACGATGTATCTGCTGCTTCAGTACGCTGGTGCAGTTCACCAGTTCTGCAACCGTCGCGTTGTAGGCTGGGTCCACCTGGATCGCAAACGCTCCTCCCTGACGTTCCACATCAAGCACCTGCAAACGTGGCAACGCCACATCCGCCACGGGACCTTCTCGCGTCAACGTCCCTTTCACCAGCAGCGCAAACGAGCTTCCTTGGTGGCTCGCCAAATACACCGCTAGCCGCCGCTGTGGCCCTTCTCCAGAAATGGCCCATTCAAATTCTCCAGGAGCCTCAACATCTGTCACAGAGAGCGAGCTCGGCAAGGAAATTTGTACCGCTGAAAGGGGACGATCCCTCACGGTGAAAAGTACCTTGCTCTCCAAATCGACTCGACGTTCCCCAATACGCAACACCGCCTGCCATTCCGCGTTCGCGCGTACTCCCAGCGAAGTCACCCCTAAACGTAATCGGTACGGTGTGGTCGCAAAGCGATATGCCTGAAAAGGTCGGATTCCCAAGGGGCTCTCTTCTGTGCCAAATTCCTGCACAACCGCTTTCACCAGTTGTTGAGAGCTCTCTGTCCGCGAAATTCCATCTTGTCCGACTACCCGAATCTGCAGCAGTGGGCTGCGGCGCACCTGCAAAAACCCTGTATGCAACGCTGTACCCACAACTTCGACAAGTGGAACCCTGAACTCGGACTGATCACTGCCACCGACTTCCTCCCTGCGCGATAGCATCACCGTGAGTGACGTTTTTCCCGTAACCTCCTTGAGCAAGGTCACGTCGACCGATCTTTGTTTCGCATCGTCACGCATGTCCCAGTGTCCGACGTTGGCACCTTTCACTTGCTCGACAACATACCCATCAGGAACGCGCAGTGAAAAAGCGCTACGACGGCTGCGGCGAAATTCCAAATCGGTTTTCCAAGTCATCCGCAGACCGTCTTCCTGCACGTCGAGAATCGCGGTGGACTGCGCCGTCAAACTTTCGTCCACGACCGCCTGGGCGACTTGCGGACGCCACTGCAATACCAACGGCTCCCCAGGTTTCAGCGTTGTTTCAATCAATTCCCCAGGCTCACTAGTCGTAATTACGGACCGATCCTGGATACCGCGCAAGCGAACCTCGGTGCGTGGCCGAGGCACCGTAATCTGCAGGCGATTCGCCTGGGCGGCCGGCAGCCATCCTGAGGCGATTCGCCAGCCACCCGTTTGTTGCAATCTCAGCCGCACTGAAAAATCAAGCCGCTTGCGTCCTTTCCCCACGGCCTGGAGGGTCAGCATCTGGGGCGGCAATGGGCGCTGACGTACTTGTTGCTCTGCCTGCGCTCCAGGTGTCTCTACAGGTGTCGCTAACAGCAGGCGTGCCGGCAGACCATCGAGCTGGGCTTTGGTCAATACGCCACCTGCGATCGGCAACGGAATGGTTACTGGCTGGTCTGTGAATAACTCAACGACCAGCTGACCGTCAATCAGCAGATCATCCTGATCCAATAAACGCACCCGGTAATCAGCTCCCGCCAGGCCGTAGTCGGGGCCACGGCTGCTGGGATTAATGGGCCGATCTGGATAGGCCCGATTCCACAAATTCACGTAGCGATCATACGGCACCAGAATCTTCTCGGCTGCCTGGATGCCTGGCAATCCTGCATTCGCTTGATAAGGCACGATCACTGCATCCGCCGGCAGCTTAACGGGCCGCCGATCCTCCAGTAACGGCGCCAGACGGCTGGGATCAATCGCGGCGGGCTCCTGCGCCAGGGCGGATCCGGAAACCGCCGACACCACCAGCAGCGCCAGCGCGCCTCGTATACGTCGCCAGGTTCGGTACGGCACGCCAGTCAGCCAGCGAGAAATCGCGACCAGCAGGTAAAACGGAATCAGCAGACAAGCGATCAAGAACGCAAAATCACATGCCTCTCCTAACTGATAGGTCCAACCGGTGACCAGCGGTAATGCAGTACTGACAAACAGGACCAGCACGACATAACGTGCGCGAACCGCAGGGGATCGACGGAGAATCAACAGGCCAATCCAGCCAATGATCAAAGCGGCTGTCCAACCCAGGGCCTGCAAACGCGTGCCATCAACCAGGGTGGCCGCGAGTCGCGGTCGCTCGCCCAAGCTACGGAACGTGAGGTGGTTCGCTTGATCTCGCTGTTGGATGTCAATTTTCAGGCTGCCA
>CAZITS010000031.1:0-16563 GCA_964542185.1 uncultured Pirellulaceae bacterium | reverse complement strand
TAGCTGCGCCCACCACCACTTCGCAAACCATCGCAGGAGTTCCCTTGGATCTACGACCGGCACCCATTGAAGTTCCCAAACAAACGATCGCGACCGCTTACGCGCGGCAACCACGACGCTAGGCCACACGTCGGATTCCCTCGCAACAATTGGCTAATGAACAAACAATACGATCTGGTACTGGGCACCCATAACCGGAAAAAGGGGGGGGAACTAGCGGCGTTGCTGGCTCCCTATAACTTTCACCTGACAACCCTCGCCGAATTTCCAGAAAGTCTTGCGGTAGAAGAAACGGGCACCAGTTTTGCGGAGAACGCGGCCCTCAAAGCGGGCCAGCAGGCCCGCCATCTCGAACGCTGGGTAATGGGTGAAGATAGCGGCCTGTCGGTCGACGGGTTGGACGGTGCGCCGGGGGTCTTTTCGGCTCGCTACAGTGGCGCCACCGCCACGGATGAATCCAATAATCGCTACTTGCTCGATCAGCTGGGTGAAACTCCTGATTCCCAGCGGACCGCACACTACACCTGTCATATAGCGGTTGCCGATCCAACGGGTGAAATTCGTCTCTGCTGCGAAGCCACCTGTCGCGGAAAAATCCGTCGTGAAGAAACCGGTAACGCCGGGTTTGGATACGATCCACTATTTGAGATCCAGGAATACCACCAGACGTTTGGCCAGCTGGGTGACGACGTCAAATCGTTACTAAGCCATCGAGCCAAGGCTATTCGCCAGCTGATTCCCGGGTTACTTCAATTGGCGCGCAGCGGAAACTGGCACAACGCTCTGTAAACGCCAATACAGCGACTCGGCGGGTGGGGCTCAAGCAGTCCACACATGGCCGTCGCCAGATACGGCAACAGGACAAGTCGCGCCGGATCATCCGAACTTCCCGGACTGGGAAACATCACCAGCCAATCGTTGCTACAGCAACGCCTCGATGATGTCACCCTGGCTAATCACCAACGGACGCCCCAGCTGATCCTCCACATGGGTCTGGGGGCTATGTCCCAAACAGTGAAAGATCGTGGCCAGCAAATCCTGTGGTTCTACGCGGCCATCACTTGGATAACCTCCCTGACGATCGGAAGCGCCGTAAACACAGCCGGGCTTGATGCCACCGCCAGCCAGAGCAACCGGGAACACGTGTCCCCAATGATCGCGACCACCGCGCTTGTTGATCCTGGGAGTGCGACCAAATTCTCCCATCCAGACAACGAGTGTCTCGTCCAGCAAGCCGCGCTGTTCGAGGTCTTCAAGCAGTGCCGAATAAGCCAGATCCATAGGTGGCATCAGGTCCTTCTTCAGCCTCGGTGAATTGTCCGCGTGTGTATCCCATGCTGGAGCAACCGCCTGGTCGTGTTTCCAGCGAGTCCAATTAACCTGTACCAGCGAGACTCCTTCTTCAACCAGGCGGCGGGCCAATAACACGCTTTGACCGAAACGATTCCGACCGTAACGATCGCGTACCGCTGGAGGTTCTTTTCCGATCGCAAAGGCGCGGCGCGCCTGGTCAGATTGCAGCAGATCAAATGTGCGATTACCTAATCCAGACCATCGCTGTACCGCTCCATTTTTTTCGACCTGACGACGCGCCGCATTCAAGGCCGTCAACAGGGATTGTCTTTGTCTCAGACGAACCAGTGGCATCTGCGCAGGTAGCGCCAGCTGCGGAACCTGGAAATCTGCAGCGTTCGGGTCGCAAGTAATCAACCAGGGATCTGCCGCCGCACCCAACCGACCCGCATCTTGCCCGGGCCAGACAATGTGCCCGGTGTTCCAAATTTCCTCTGGCAACCGGATACTGGCCGGCAATCGCGATGTGTCTCCGCGCAAGCTGCGCACTACAGCAGCCAGACAGGGCCAATCGTTCGGCGCCCCGGTCCCCGCATTCTCAACATTCTTGGGCTGGTGCGGGGAGCCCGTCAGCATCCAGTACCCACTGGCGGAATGGGCATTATCGTCCGTCGCCACTGCCCGGAGCACGGAAACACGGTCTGCCAATGCAGCCGTCTTGGGCATCATCTCGCCAACATGCAGCCCTGGGATGGCCGATGCAATCGGCTGAAAATCACCACGAATTTCGGCGGGCGCATGCGGCTTGGGATCCCAGGTCTCATGCTGTGGAGGACCGCCCAACAAAAACAGCACAATACAGGATCGAGCTTTCCCGAATCCGGGCAAACCGGCTGGATTCCCGGTCGCGAGACTCTCACCTCGGGCAGAACTCAACTGACCTGCTGAAAGTCCAAAAGCACCCAGCCCTCCGACCCGCAGCAATTCGCGGCGCGAAAGTCCGTCACACAGCCGAGCCGGCTTGTCATGAATTGAAAACACGTTTACACCATGCTGGAAGCGACACCGAACTCAAGTAGTATCGGCCAGATTAGACTGGGAAGCAAACCGTGTTTCTAGGCGACAACCGGCTTTTCACGGATCGCTGTTGAGACATCCAGTCATTGGCGCGGTAACCTGTCTCCCGGAAACAACTACAAAACTCTTATTGCGACCTCTGTCACAGATCGCCTGGAAACTGCGTATGCGAATTGCCGTTGGCCAAATCTGGCAAGAGACCAATACGTTGAATCCGTGTCCAACGACACGCGAAGACTTCGAGTTGTTCGGCGTTTCACGCGGGGCCGAAATGGTCTCCGAGATGGCACACACCAATGAATTGGGAGGTTTCATCCAGTCGCTACGTCAATGGGCTGATGCACCAGAAATCGTAGGACTGGCCCGCTTGCCCGCCTGGCCGGGAGGTCTGATTACCGCCGACGCCTACGAATGGATCGCGGACGAGATGGCAACTGCCGTGGATCGAGCGATGCCAGTTGATGGCGTGTTGCTGGCCTTGCATGGTGCGATGGCCGCCGACGGCTATCCAGATGTGGAAGGGTCGATTCTGCACCGCTTTCGCCAACGGATCGGTGACCATGTCCCACTGGTCGTCACACTCGATCTGCACGCGAACATCACACCGCAGATGGCGGACGCGGCGGACGCAATGGTACTCTACCACTGCATGCCTCATGTCGACATTCAAGACACCGGTATACGGGCAACGGGGGTGCTGGACCGTATCACAAATAGCGGCGCGCGACCTGTAACTGCCTATCAGCGCGTCCCTGTCGTACTGCCGGCTGAAAGGGCGAACACCGAAGCGGACAACGGCTTCGCAGTACGTCGTAAACAACGATTGCAGGAATTGGAGCGCATGCCACATGTCATGAGTGCCGGAGTTTCCGTCGTACAACCATGGATGGATATTCCTGACCTCAGTTCCACGGTCGTCGTGGTCACCGACAATGACGAAACACTAGCCGTCGATTTGTGCAGTGAATTATCCAGTGAACTCTGGGACACGCGCCGGGAATACCTGGGCGAACTGGAATCGATTGAAGTGGCCGTCCAAAAAGCAGCTGAATGTACAGCAGGACTGACCGTGCTCGGTGATGCGGCCGATGCCACGACTTCCGGGGCACCCGGCGACAGTGTGTGGATCCTTCAGGAACTACTGAAATACGACTGGCCTAATCTGGCGGTTGTCACCGTAGTCGCACCCGAAGTTGTCGAACAAGCCAGTCTGCATGGAATTGGCAACCAGCTCCATGTCGAACTCGGTGGTCGCCGAGACACGCGCTTTGGAACAACCATCTCTTTGGACGTGGAAGTCAAGCATCTCTTCGATGCTGAGTTCACTCTCTCAGGTCACATCGGAACCAACATGCCTATTTCGATGGGGAAGTCGGCGGTGCTGGCCAGCAACAACGTTCGGATCATCGCCACAACGCGGACCGGACCCCATTTTGCACCAGAGCTGTTTCAGACAGCTGGTATCGATCCGTTTTCAGCAGCCGTGATTGTCGCCAAGAGTCCCTGTGGATTTCGGGCCGTCTATACGGCACGGGCCCATCAGATCATCAATGTTCGTGCTCCCGGCTGCGCTCCATCTGATTTTTGGACGTATCCCTTTGAACAAATTCCCAGACCACTCTGGCCCTGGGATGAAATAGAACACTGGTCACCCCAACCCCAACTCTTTGTATCAGGCGTTGCACGTAGCTGAGCGCTTGCTTGGATACAGCAGTCGCATCACTTTCGCAGATCACGCCGCACGTCGCAGTGTGCTCGGCTCGTCCTGGACAGCATGAGCAAAGGGCAACGTCGAGCCGGGAGGAAGAATCTCTTCCAGATTTCGCCGATGCTGACGGGCTGAAAAAAGACTGGCCGTGCCAACGCACCGGCCCAATGCTTCTGCAACCAGCCCCAATGGCTGGCGTAACCTGGTTGAGAAGCCGATGGCTGTGCGTAGCGCATGTAAGGTCAAAGCAATCGGCCAAGATCCCAGTGGATGCTTCCAGAACAAGCGTTCCGCAGCCCGTCCATGACGAAAGCCAGACGCTTCTTTGATGGCACATCCGGGCAGGCGGATACTGGAGGCCGACTCACTGACCGAATCAAAGCCAATCTGTCGCAAGGAAAGCGCCAAATCGAGATCGGCGCATTCTGTTCCAAGCTGGGGATCCCATCCGCCAACTGCCTCAATAGCCGATCGGCGATAAAACCCTCCCCAAATCGTCGGGCCCACTGGATCCCGCTCATTGCGCCGTGCTGTGCTCTGCACTAACACGCGGCGGCCGCCCCAGCGATGATCAACGCCGCGAATCGCAGTTGTAGCTGCTCCTGACAACAACAGCTCCGGGGCAACCGAACCTACCTGGGGATCCTCAAAATGTCCGAGCGCCGCATCGGTCCAGCCGGACTTGACCTCAACACCACTTTGCAACACATGCACCACTGGCCCCACCGCCGCCCGTGCCCCGGCATTGATCAGATCGATTGCATTCGCTGTCGGCGCGACGTCGACAAAACGCACTTCGTCGTCGAGTTCGTAGGGATCGTTATAGGATCCGTCATTGACAACAATGACTTCACAGTCGTCCGGTTGATGTTCCAGAGCGGCCGCCAGGGTCAGTTCCAAAGCGACAGTATCACGACTGGCAGGAATCACAATCGAAAGGTGAGGCACGGGCCACTTGGCCTCCACTAATAAGATCAATACGAAACATACTCCCATCCGTTTGGATTGTTTCGGCCAGTACATTGCATTTGGTTTATCAGAACCGATTGACCCCGCAGACTCTTACAATCTGACTCCGCACAATTGATGCAATTAGCCCAGATTTCCAGCTGCGCCCCCTGGCGGCCCTTGTTCGGCCCAAATCTGCACCAGTTCGATCGTCACTTCTACCGCCTGGACCATTTCATCGAGAGACGCCCATTCCAACGGCGAGTGTGGATTGTGCTGGCCACTGGAAAGGTTTGGCGTGGCCAGTCCCCGTTCGGTCAATTGGGACCCGTCCGTGCCGCCGCGCACCGTCGTCAACCGGGCTGTCCGCCCCAAACGACGATGTGCTTCGACAGCGAACTCCACTGCCCTTGGTTCGGCGGTCAATCCGTCCGCCATATTGCGATATTGGACCCGTACATCTATTTCAATCGCAATACCTGGGAAACCAGATTCAATTTCTGCGGCAATCTGCCGTAATTGCCCAGCCTGAACGGACAATTGTTCCGTTTCAAAATCGCGTAACAGGATCTTCAGGGTAACTTCTGCTACACCGCCTTCAATCACATAGGGATGCAAGAAACCCTCTTGTTCACTCGTCGCCTCGGGCGACTGTTCGCGCGGCAATAGCGCGGCAAAAGCACCAGCGGCCCGAATCGCATTCACCATTCGGTCCTTGGCAATGGACGGGTGAATGTTGACTCCACGGATCGTGACCACTGCCAGATCTGCGGAGAAGGTCGCCACATCAATGTCATTCGCGCCAGCCCCATCAAGTGTATACCCCACGTCCGCACCCAATCGATCCAAATCCACATGGTCCACTCCATGGCCAATTTCTTCGTCGCAAGTGAACAAGATCCGAATCGGCCCATGCGCAATCTGGGAATTCTCCATTAGTGTTTCCGCCATCTCCATGATGATGGCCAACCCTGCTTTGTCATCGCCGCCGAGCAGAGTAGTTCCGTCAGAAGTGACCAGTGTGTGACCATGCAGTTGGGTAAGTTCAGGATTTTCGGCAACTTCGATCACTCGTTCTGCATTTCCTGGCAAGCGTAAATCGCCTCCGGAATAATCGCGAATCACTTGCGGAGTGACAGCTTCGCCTGATGTTTCCGGCGAGGTGTCAAGATGCGCATTGAACGCCACGACAGGCAGATCACCTTCCAGCGTGGCCGGCACTGTTGCCCAGACCAATCCATGCTCATCTTGAACTGCATCCCGGATTCCCATCGATTGCAATTCACTACAAAGTAGTTTCCCGAGCTCCCATTGCCCCGCAGAACTCGGGTAACTGTCGGCATCATCTCTGGAAGTTGTGTGAATACGCACGTAGCGCAAGAAACGTTCCAACAAACGGTCCTGAGAGAGCAACATGGGTAATACGTTCTCCGTAAAATGCGAAATTCCCGACAAAACTGTGAGCGCATCTGGTTTCCCAGCCGAACCAATCCGGGGCGGCTGTTCCTCTGATCCCGGTAACGCTACGCTTACTTATAATGGGTAAAGGAAAACCGGGCGAAAAGGGGGGCGTGTTGGCGGAACAGGAACCCGTACGATACCTGATCTTTGATATCGAAAGCGTGGCCGACGGTGCGCTCGTCGCCAAGGTCCGTTATCCAGGAGAGTCCCTGTCTTCTGAGCAGGCCATTGCCCGCTATCGAGAGGAATTGCTCGAACAGCGCGGAACGGACTTTATTCCCTACACATTTCAGATGCCCGTGTCGGTTGTAGTGGCCAAGGTAAGTGGGGCGTTCGAGTTGCTGGACCTGATCGCCCTCGATGAGCCCGAATGGCGCCCCCACATTATCACCGAGCATTTCTGGCGCGGCTGGCAACGCTATCAACGGCCTACGCTGGTGAGCTTTAACGGGCGGACCTTCGACATGCCCCTGATGGAACTGGCCGCATTCCGTTTTGGCTTGAGTATTCCCAGCTGGTTCGAAACCAAGGCTCGAACTTACGAGCAACCTCGTAATCGGTACAATAGCCGCTACCACCTGGACCTGCATGACCTGCTCACCAATTATGGCGCATCCCGGTTCAACGGAGGTCTCAACCTGGCTGCCAATCTACTAGGAAAACCTGGCAAGATTGATGTCCAAGGAGATATGGTCCAGGACTTGTTCGATCAGGGAAAACTGGCGGAGATCAATAACTACTGCCGTTGCGACGTACTGGATACCTACTTTGTTTTCTTGCGTTCCATGGTCCTGCTGGGCGATCTGGATCTGGAAGGTGAGCAACGGATTGTGGCACAAACCAGAACGTGGCTGGAGCAGAGAGCTTCCCAGCAGGTAGCGTTTTCTACCTATCTGGAAAACTGGGGCGATTGGCACAATCCCTGGTAACTTCAAGCGGACAGGGTACCAACACAGGGACTGACCAGCGGTCAGTTCGCCATTTCATTTCGGTCGCGCAAGCCAACCGCTTGCATCAGTCGATCGGTCTCCCGGTAAGCCTCAGACACCCATTCCACAATTTTGTCTGGCTCAGGCGAATATTCAAGCTCGATCGAAATCGCGCCCTCAATCTGGAGATCTTTGATCTCACGCAGATAGGGCTCGAATGGAACGACACCACGTCCGGGTGGCAAGTCTCCATGGACCTTTCCATCACAATCTGAAATGTGAACGTGAATCGCTTTGCCTTGCAAACGCCGTAGCTCCTGGGGTGCTACATCAGCCAGCAACAAATGTGAGACATCGATGTTTGCTTGCACTGCTTGATGATCCACATCGTCGATAAAACGAACCATCGTGTCGACTGAATTCAGCAACGACAAATCGAAGGGCTCCAGTTCCAAAGCAATCTGAAGATTCAATTTGTCGGCATAATCAGCCAGGATCTTGCAGTTTTCGACGCCCGTATCCCATTGCTCTTTCGGAGGAATGACCTCCTGCTGCCAGATGTATTCGCCAATCACCAGCAACACATTGCGGGCTTCGTACCAGTGCGCCAAATCCAAGAAACGCTTGACGCGCTCAATATGGAACCGCTGCACACTGGGGTTGAAGTCGATCAAACCTGCAGCAACGCAACAAATCGAAATGATCGGCAAGTCCAAGCGGTCACATTCTTGCTTGATGCGTTTTTGCTCTGCCACATCTCCATCGAGCGGATCAATAAAAATATCGACGGTGTCAAAACCAATTTCCTTGGTTTTTTGCAGGCCAAAAACAGTTGGTTGATTGGCTTGCACCCAAGCCGAGTTGATCAGTCCAAGTTTCATGATCGGTACACTCCTGGGAAACAGCGTTTCGCACCAGAAAGATCATATCGCTCCCTGCCGGGCGAAAAAAGTAGCCGCCAGCATGCGGCATGAGTTACCACAGCATTCCCCACACCGAGTTGGTGACGTAGAATCAAAGAATCTGCGGATCCTCTGAAAAACGACATTCGCCCCGGAGACTCCCGATGTACCGGTTGCTGGCTTTGCCCCTGCTACTTTGCTCGCTGACCTCGTTGGCCCTCGGTGCCGAAGATCGAACACGGATCAACGAGGCCTTGCAGCGTGCCGGCAAGAACCGGCCGCAAATTGAACGAGCACTGAAAGAATGTGCGGAAGATCAACGGGAAGGAATGCAGTTTCTCGTGGCCTACATGCCGCAACGTGATCTCCAAACTCTGTCTGCCAGATTTTTGCTGGACAATGTCACACTCTCCTACCAGACATGGCGCAAGTCTGCCTGGGGTCAACGCGTACCTCGTGACATTTTTTTCAACTATGTGCTGCCTTACTGCAGCATCAATGAACACCGCGACAACTGGCGGAAAGACTTTCATGCGCGATTTCGCGAACGGGTCGAAGGTGCCCAAACCGCTTCTCAAGCGACCGCGATCCTGAACCGGACGATCTTCAATGAATTCAACGTCCGGTTCTCAACCAAACGTCCCAAAGCCGACCAGTCCCCCTACGAAACCATTTCTGCTGGCATGGCGTCGTGCACAGGACTATCGGTACTGCTGATCGACGCCTGCCGCGCCGTTGGTATTCCCGCTCGATTTGTCGGCACACCTCGCTGGTCTGATAACAGCGGTAATCACTCATGGGTCGAAATCTGGGATCAGGGCTGGCACTTCACGGGTGCGGCTGAGCCTGCGGGCGAGCACCTCGACCGCGCCTGGTTTACCGGACGCGCGGCCACCGCAAAACGAGACCAGCGGCTCCACGCAATTTATGCGGTCAGCTACAAACAGACACCGCTGTCGTTCCCACTGGTTTGGGATGCGGCAATCGACTACGTCTATGCAGTCAACGTAAGTGATCGTTACACACAAAAATCAAAGCAGCTTCCGGTCGGGACGATCCGCGTCGCTTTTCGCGTGGTTGACGACCAGGCAAACCAGCGCTTGGCGGCCGATTTCACACTTCGCGACATATCCGGAAAACCAGTTTTCAAGGGGACCACCAAGGACGAACGGTTTGATCCAAATGATCACCTGACCTTTCCCCTCAAACAGGGAGAGAGCTATGACGTTGAGCTAAACTGGTCAGGTCATCGTTTGTCCAAACGGATCCGCGCTACCAAGGACGGCGTTGTGTACACTTTTCATCGCCGGGACCTGCAACCCGCTCCGAAAACACCCTGAACTCCCTGGCAGCTATGCGTTCCGGGATACCCAGAAGGGTCATCCTCCGTGGCATCAATCAGCTTCCAACGATTGCCAGGAGCGCGACGCTACCGAACGCAACACCGCCAGATTGACGCGTAGTGTTTGCAACCCTTCCGCAAACGTACAGAGCAGCGGCCGCTTGTCTGCGAGGGCATCGAGCAAGGCATTTGCTTGATTGACAAACATGTCGTCCCGCTCCAGTTCACATGATTCGTCAGACCACGTACCACCACGTTCGGTCATCCAGCGCCACCGGCTACGATGAGGTTCGAACCGCACAGTACCCTGTTCGCAAACCACCGTCACCGACGTTTCGTTTGGCGCTTGATGTTGATTTAACTGGTAGCTGCCCATCACCGAACCATGACGCGTCAGCACATGCACCGTATCTTCAACCTCAACACCTGCCAGCGCTAAATGTCCCGCGTCTGCCACCAATTGGTCAATCGGTCCGGCCAACGCCTCACCCATATTCAGCAGATGCGTCATCGCATCCTGGATCGCACCACCTCCGGTCGTATGTTGCGTGTAGTAGGTGTCCCGATAGGCAGGCCGATACGTGGGAAAATGCTGGCCAGAAACGCCAATCAAATTCAGCGGTGCCCCAAAGCGGCCTGAGTCAATCGCGCGTTTTACCGCCTGAAACACGGGATGGGCTCTCCAGACATAGGCCACCGCAGCGATACAACCGTGTCGGGCAATTTCCGACTCCAATGCATCAATCCCTGCCAGACTTGTACTCAGTGGTTTTTCAATCAATAAATCGACGCCACGTTGTGCCAGGCGGGTCGCCATCGGCACGTGAAGATGGGCCGGTGTACAGATCACCGCGAGATCACAAGGCTGATTCAAGGCGACTTCAAAGGACGTCCACCGCTGTGTAATCCGATACCGCTCTGCAACCTCTCGACATAATTTTTCATTCACTTCACAGATCGACAGCGTGGCGCGACCCGTGCGTTGAAAGCAACGCACATGGCGTTCCCCAATCGATCCAACACCAACCACTAAGGTTCGCTTGGCGCCCATCTATTTCTTTCTCTGCATTGCGGGAGATTTGGCAATCACGACATCCACGTGGTGAACGCACAACACCAACAGATCACAACTCACGACGGCCGCTCAGCACCTGACCGCCTCGATTCCTGGTCCTTCAGGGACTCGACTCCTTTCCCATCGCCGGCGGACGCCCCCGCAACAGCGGCTCGAGGCCCACGGCCCAGCCGGTGGCCAGTCGCTGTTCACCCAATACCGTAAGATGGACATAATCACGGAGGATCGTCACATCAGCAGCCATCGTTTGATTGAGGTCAATAAATGGCGCGCGTCGATCCTGGGCAAACGTCTGCAAGGTAGCGCGCAGCAAGTCACCTAACTCAGTCAAGCGTTCCCCGACCTTCCCAGACTGTTTCTGGTTATCGCGGAAGAGCAACTGCTGTAACTCGGTACTGACATCATCGCGGGCGGCCACGCATTGCGCACTGACCAGCATAGTTGCTCCCGAACGTTGGATCGCATCGGCTAATTTGTCCAAATTTTCTCGAAAACAGCGACGACCTGCGGTGGTCGGAATTGCCTGGCCTACACGACGCGGCAAAAGCGCTGGTGGTGAAACACCCCACAAACGGTACTTGACGAAACCGTAGAGCGTCGACTGACCGAGACGGCGTTCGTAAGCGGGCGCAATGGGCCGAATTTGGTGTCGCACGTTTTGCGGTTGTTCACTGCAGATGTAAGGCAAGTCGTTCCACCCCAGGTAGATGATAACGATGTCAGGCTCGAGCGGAACAACCAGCTCTTCAAAACGGCCCACGGTCTGAAACAGGTTGTAACCGGGAACTCCTGCATTCAGCACCTCGACAGCGCGATCTGGTCGATCCAAGGTTGATTCCAGTAGCCGCGCTGCTTCCTGGCCATCATTGACAAAATATCCAAAGACAGAAGATCCGCCCAAAACGGCAATCCTGGTCACCCCGTCAGGTTTTCTCCGTGAAATATTCGGGCCGCGCAGCCCCCAGCGATTTACGGCAATCTGAAATACACCGCTGCGCAAGCGAAAGTCTGGGCGAAATTCACTACCACGGGTGGAATGAGGCTGATAAAGGTCGAGGTCCGCGGCATAACAATTAGGTGTCCAACCGCGCACCCACACATACAACCGCATCACCCCTTCACCCAACACCAGAGCCAGCAAGCCAGTGATCAGCAGTGTGGCAATTCGGAATCCAATTTGTTTTCTGCGCTGACTCATCACCTCATAAGGGCTCCACAACCGCGGGTCGGACTGCGGGGTAGCCGACGCCCGCCCGGAACAAACAACAACGTAACACTCCAGTGGCACTACCAGACTATTCTACGGCCAGCGGGCAATTCTCTCACGTCATCTTTTCACTCTGGCAAGTTCTACAGGGTCCTCGGCGAGCGTAAAGCGAGTTTTCGCCCCCGATCTGAGCCTGGCCCCAGCGGCGCAGGGGACAACATATCTACAGCAGAATGCAGATCTGGCAGCTCTTTTCAAACCTGGCTTGCTAAGAATCCGGGAATATCGATAGACGACACCGAACATTCCGAACATGCCAGACGTACAGCCTGGCACTCAAGAAAAGCGGCGGTCCCTCGCCAAGCGGTTTTATTCTGACGCAGGAGGAATCCAAGGATGTCACACTCAAAATCCCCAGCAATGCGTTCATGGTTCGCCTTTACGTTGGCAGTCACGGTGACTTCCACACTCACTTCGCTCGTGCTTTATCAACTGCCGGCAGCTCGCCTCTTCGGAGTCCCTGTTGATCGCGCCGCGACCTCCGTTGCAGCCAACCAGCTCTCGCATGCCTTCAAGGAAGTTGCCAGGTCGGCACGGGCTTCCGTAGTCAGTATCAATAGCATCAAACGCTATCGTCCTGCAGCGGGTGGACGCAGCGCCCCACGGCAACAAATTCCTGAAGAACTACGACGGTTTTTTGGTGAAGATTCCTTGGACCGCTTTTTTGAATCACCCCAAGGCCAGGCACCTTTTGAACAGCAGGGAATGGGATCTGGCGTCATCGTGAGCGCTGACGGATACGTCATCACAAACAACCACGTGGTTCAAGGTGCCGACGAAGTGACTGTGACGTTACACGACGGCGCCACACAGAAAGCCAATATCGTGGGAGTCGACAACAAGACCGATCTCGCGGTGCTGAAGATTGCCGCTCAAGGTCTTACCGCGGCACCTCTGGGCGACGCAGACTTGATGGAAGTCGGAGACTGGGTCTTGGCCATCGGTAGTCCGTTCAACTATCACCAAACGGTGACCGCCGGCATTATTAGCGCCAAAGGACGACGCGTCGGTGTCCTGCAATCGGTACAGGGCTACGAGGATTTCATCCAAACCGACGCGGCCATCAATCCAGGAAATAGTGGTGGCCCGCTACTCAATCTGCGCGGTGAAGTAATTGGCATCAACACCGCCATTGCATCCCGGTCGGGCGGATTCAATGGCCTCGGTTTCGCCATTCCCAGCAAAATCGTCGGCTCCGTCTACCAGGCAATTGTCCAGCACGGACATGTCGAACGTGGCCAGATCGGCACCTTGATTCAGGATCTGGATCGTGATCTGGCAAAGTCATTCGGGTACGACTCGACTGATGGTGTCCTGGTGCAAGACGTGGTGCCTGAGGGGCCAGCAGATCGTGCTGGAATCCGATCGGGAGACATCATTGTCCGCTACCAGGCAAACCCCGTAAACAATTCCAAGCAACTACGAAACGCAGTTGCGGCCACGGCTCCTGGAACCCGCACCAAGATGACAGTCTTTCGAGATGGTCAAGAACGTCAGTTGGAAGTCGTGATACAGTCACAGGACCTGCAACGCCGCGCCAGTCGCGACAAACTATCCCAATCTTCCGCGACCACACTGGGAATCACAGTCCAATCGCTGACTGCCGACCAGGCGCGCCAACTCGGCTTAACACCCCAAGAGCAGGGCGTATTGGTGACTCAAGTCGTACCTGGAAGTCTGGCGGCACGCGCTGGAATCCGCCGCGGTGATTTGTTGCTCGACGTTGGTGGGCAGCCAATCGACAGTGCTGCCGAGTTTCGAGGGGCACTGCAAAACTTTGATCCATCGACGGGTGTACGGCTGCAGGTCAAACGCGGCAATACGCGGAGTTTTGTATTTCTCAAAGACCTGACGTAAGCGGAGCAGGGCGACGGTCAGTAGCAGCAGCACCACATCACCACAGAAAGCTCACAACGCTGTTTGCAGGATTTCCAGTAAATCCGCCTCGCTCGGTGTGCGCGGATTGATCGTCATTAAACGTTTGATCTCAAATGACTTGCTGGCGAATTGTGGCAACTGTTCCGCTGTACCACCAATTTCGCGAATGCGATCCGGCACGCCAATTTCCAGGCGCAATCGCCTGACCATTTCAATGGCCTCGCGAGCCGACTGCTCTGGTGTGCATCCGGCACAATCAGCGCCCAGCAATTCCGCAACACGCGCCAATTTGTCAATTCGCTCGGTCAAGTTGTAGTCCATTACGTACGGCAGTAAGAGACCGTTGCCCGCACCGTGCGAACAATGCAACGCACCGCCGAGTGGATATTCCAACGCGTGGACCAGAGCCACACCACAATTGGAAAAGGCCATGCCGGCCAGTGTCGCGGCCAACGCCATCCCGTCCCGTGCCTCATGATCCTCCGGATCGGCCACCGATCGGACCAGAAATTGACCGACCAAGGCGATCGCCCGTTCCGCCAGACAGTCGCCGAGGGGATGGGCGCCTTCGTAAGCAACCGGGTCTCCTGGCACCACATCCAGTGCCGAGTAGTCAATTGCCGTATAGGCTTCGATCGCATGCGTCAAAGCATCGATCCCACTATCAGCCGTGACTTTTGCCGGACAGCTGTAGGTAAGTTCAGGATCAACCACCGCCAGATTCGGACGGATGTATTGGCTCAACGTGCTGACTTTGATCTGATTCGCGACATCGGTAAATACCGCGGCAGAGGAAACTTCACTGCCCGTGCCCGCGGTGGTTGGGACACAGACAATTGGCAGGACTGGGCCAGGAATATTATCGAAGCTGAAATAATCTTCCGGTTTCCCGCCATGCGTGTAGAGTGTGGCGGTCATTTTCGCCAAATCCATGTTGCTGCCACCACCCACGCCCAGCACCGCATCCGGTTGAAACCGTCGAGCCTGCTCCACTGCTTTGGCGACTACCTCCAACGTCGGTTCTGCCTCGCCCTCGTCGAACACTTCAACGGTCATCCCAGCCGCAACCAACGGCTCACAGACGCGCGCCAGCAGACCCAATTCACCGAGCACCTGGTCCGAAACAACCAGCACACGGCCAACACCAAGCCGGCCCATCAACTTGCCTAACTGACCCGCAGCAGCAGTGCCAAATGTGAGTTGCCCGGCGGAAAAAAAATTCCATGTTGTGCGCATCGATATCGTACTCGTACGTTAGAGTTGGCCGTCCAGTGATTTTACAAGTTGGGCCACCAGTTCAGGGCGATCCTGCTGCTGCAAATGATCAATCTGCGCCGTGGAAACCCCTAATTTCTCCAAATGTGAACGCAATGTTTTCCAGTGGCGCGCGCGTTGCTTTCCCTCAGCCAGGTAGAGCTCCGTAACCAGCTCGGAAACACGTTGCAGGGCAATCGCCTCGCGATTGTCGTAGTAATTCTTGATTACTTTTTGTTGATATTTTGAGCGTTTGGGCATAGTTCTCTACCTGCGAGGACCCTCCTCGGTTGTCATGTTCGTCGTATCATACAGAATGTGCTCCTCGTTGCGAGGTATCAAACCCCAGATTCAACTCGAGGCGGCAGAGGATTGAGACCCAATGGCAGCGGACACCAATTGGCGTAGTCGTGAATGGTTCGAAACAACCGAATTGTACGGCTGGACCCGACAGGCCGCACTGCAAGGAATGGGCCTGGAACCCGACTCTTTCCAGGATCGACCGATTATCGGCATCGCTAATTCCTGGAGCGAATTGACGCATTGTAATGCGCACCTCAGGGATTTAGCGCAATCCGTCAAGAACGGAGTCTGGCAAGCAGGAGGTGTTCCCTTTGAGTTCCCCGTGATGTCGTTGGGCGAATTCAATATGCGGCCGACAACAATGCTGTTTCGCAACTTGATGAGCATGGTTGTGGAAGAATCCATCCGCGCCAACCCACTGGACGCGGTGGTGCTACTCGGGGGCTGCGACAAAACGACGCCGGCACTCTTGATGGGCGCAGCGAGTGCCGATGTACCTGCAATTCTGGTTACAGGGGGCCCCCAGCTCAGTGCCCACTGGCGCGGTGAAACGCTTGGTTCCTGCACCGATTGCCGACGCTATCACACGGAATTACGGGCCGGTAATATCAGTGCCGAAGACTGGGGGGAACTGCAGGGAGTTATGGTGCGTAGCGCGGGTCATTGTATGACGATTGGAACCGCCTCAACGATGGCCACACTGGGCGAATCACTGGGAATGGCACTGCCGGGCAATGCGGCGTTTCCAGCTGTCGACGCACGGCGCGCCCAGTTAGCACAGCGGTCAGGGAAACGTGCTGTGGCCCTGGCAGCAAACCGTCTGCGTCCATCGAAGGTGATGAGTCCAGCGGCATTTGAGAATGCAATACGGACCCTGCACGCGATCGGTGGTTCAACCAATGCCATCGTTCATCTGATTGCGATCGCAGGACGACTGGGCATCGACTTACCGCTCAAGCTATTCGATCAGTTGTCTGATTCGACACCTCTGCTCCTCAATCTGAAACCTTCCGGCCAATACCTGATGGAAGATTTTTGCTACGCGGGCGGGGCTCCCGCGCTGCTCAAAGAACTGACACCACTCCTCCACCAGGAGTGTCTGACCGTGAGTGGAAAAACTCTCGGT
>CAZITS010000030.1:9109-16620 GCA_964542185.1 uncultured Pirellulaceae bacterium | reverse complement strand
CCTGGCTATGTACTCGGAGACACCGACGATTTCGGTTACCACGCAATTGAACGCCCCGTTCATATCCACGACCTGCAGGCCACGATCCTCCATTGTTTGGGGCTGAATCATGAGCAACTCACTTATCGCCACCAAGGGCGTGACTTCCGCTTGACCGACGTCGCTGGAGAAGTGATCCACGACGCTCTCCAGGACTCCGGATAAACGCATTCAGCGTGTATCAGAACGATCTGATGCCATCTTCCAGAATGGCCAACCATCGGTCGGTACCGGTGGCCAGTGAAGACGACGCGCAAAGTCGACGATCTGTGTCTGATCTTCGGCAAGTAACAACCGCGCACTCGTGAGGGCAGCTGCAGCGTGACCGATCTGCTGCACATAATCGCCGTGACTGGCATAGCGTTCTTCAATTGAATCCCGCGGGTCGTGGTGCTTTAGTCGCTCGGTTTTCGAAATGGCAAAAGGCCAGAACGAAGACTCGAATGCTTTCAGGTAGCCCTCACCGCCGATCCTGGGATGACGAGGATTGAAGCCCTGACAGGTACCCAGCGGGACCGCCAACTGGGGCAACTGAATTCCCCCCCGTGGATTACCGTCACGATCGATCGCCGGAACGAGTGTGTTCATCCGCGGGCCGAACTGGCGAGGTGGCACAAAATCCTGAATCCCAGCCGACCAGAAACGCGGCCCATAGTCGATTCTGGGAGGCCGCAGGTTCACGCCGGGATGCCGTGGTGCGGGATAGTCGACGCCGCCAATCTGACGAGCAGGAATCGCCGGAAACATATCGCGATGCTGTGCTGCGGTGAGCAATTCTCCCTGCTCGATGCGAGGAACACGACTGGCGGGTGGCAGTACCTGGCGACTTACCCAGTCATCGAGTGCCACAAGCAGCGCGCGTCCCACCGGACGCGGGTCCAGCTGGTTGAACGCATGCTGCGACCCCGCCGCCGAGCGTCGACTACCACGCCCAGGGGCACCGTGCCGGCAACCGTTCACCATGTAAACCCGGACCAGTGGGTGTAACTTCGCATCACGTCGGCCGGTCACGTCGGTGTGAACCAAAGATGCCGAACGAGTCCAGTACTCCCCCTCGTGATTCGAAATCATGACCCGCGGCAGTTGGCCAAGCTGCTTGCCAACCGCGAACAGGTCTCCCTGCTGCCGACCAGGCTGTCCTGCCAAATCAACTTGCTGTTTACCGTTGGGAGTGTAGTGAAAGGGAAAATGATCGGCAGGAAAATAGTTGCCTTGCAAGTGTTTGGCATGGTGCGTGGTCTGCGCAAAGCGATAGTTAAAACCGCCCTTCCCGCCACCTGCCACGTGCGGCCGCGCCCCGTCAAAAACAAGGCGGCCTTTCTCATCGACGTGAAACCCCTGATAGATCATGTGGGTGATAAAGCGACCGGATTGCGAGATTCCGAAAATGTATGCAAATTGCGAGTCGAGCGATCCTGCGACCGCGAGTGGATTAGGCTGGCCTTCCGCATCGTGAGTTTCAAACCGGAAAAAGGAAATCGCATCTCGCACCGCAGTCAAACCCAGTCCCACCACACGCGGTTCACAGGCTCGGTAAATGAGTTCGTACAACTTGCCGCGTTTGAATCCGGAGGGGAGGTAGACATGCCGTGGATCGAACCGAGGTTGTCGCTGGCTGTCCAGCGACGCAAATTTCCAGTCCTGGCGGGGCAACACCTGACGCGGAGCATCCGGGCCATTCCGCACCGACAAGGTAGCCTGCCCGACACCTGTCGCGTCAGCTGGATAACAACGACTGCCCCCCCAGGCTAATCGCTGCACGGTCAGCCCGTTCCGCGCGACCACACTGAGCTCCGCATTGACCAGTCCAGTCAACACCGTGCCTTGCTCGCCCATCACCACCGGCAAAAAGATACGCAGTGGTTGCTGGCCCACTTTTTCGACATCCCAATTCCAGGCGCTCCACAGCAGCGTATACCCTTGGCGCATCAACCAGCCGTTACCGGCTGTTGCCACGCCACTGGGACGGTTCGAGTGCGGCGCATTGTTGTAGTACGAAAGCATCAACAGGTTTCCGCGATTGTTCACGTCGTACAATAAACGGTGGTTGCCACGTGACAGATCGACCGGTTTAAGCAGAATGAAATCTCCGGCAAATTCGACGCGGCCACGCGCGTCTCGTGGATCGCCACCGAGCACAGTCATCATCCGACCAGACTCGATCCTGGAAAGGTCCGCTCTCAACCGCCCCTGGGTTGCCAGGTGCAAATCGACTACCGGCTGATTGCGCGGATGCTCGGGTGCAATCGCGTAATGCAACCGGCCGCGAATGTACTCGTAGGCACCAACCGATCCGAATTCCTGGCCTCCGGCAAAAGGCTTGCGTTCGATGATTTCAATCCGGGAGACCACAGCCGACGCGACTGGTAGCCAGCTGCGCAGATGCAACGGCAGCAACCCGGGTAACCAGCACCATGCAAAAATCGTGATCAAAATCCAATCAAAACGGCGACACATGCTGATTTTCCTTCCTAGATTCACACGAAATCGGGCCCTGGCAACTGGTCCGCAGCCTGCTGGGCGTGCAGCCTAAAGCCCGCGCGTGCGACACTCAAGCTGGCCTCCGAACCGGCGCCAACGTCAAGCCTTCGCCCTCCGCCCGTGTGCTAGCATGCCGGTCTGGTGAATGGTTAGCAAATACAACGAAAATAGGGCACCCGCTGGCGTCTTGTTGAGCGAAGTTCCAGTGTTTTGGCGTGGACGCAAGTCCCTAGTCTGGTTAACTTAACATTGATGCTGATACACCAGCTCAACCCGCCCGAGAGTGCGCGATCGTACGACGCCTCGTAGCCAGCCGTTGTCAGAGGACACAGTCTCCCTGATGAACTCTTCTTTTCTGGCACGCCGCGTTCCTTACTTCGGCAATCGCGCCGTCTTGATCCTGTGCATGATCTTCTTCCTGTACCCGTTCGGCACCTACGGTGCCAAGCTGGCACTGCAGGGAATGAAGAACGACATGAAGGACTGGTTGCCGGACGGGTTTACGGAAACCAAAGACCTCGCCTGGGCCGGACGTTACTTTGTCACAGATCAGGGATTTGTACTCCTCTCCTGGCAAGGGTGTTCGGAAGAGGATGAACGGTTCCGCACATTCGTCAAGAAGCTACAACAGGAAGTGGCACCGACCGGCGCGGCCAGCAATACCACCGACGAAGACGAACTGACGGCAGATCAGAACCTGCGGCTGGAAATTGAACGGGCCCGGCGCGTTGGCGACCAACTGGGGCTGTATACCATTCCGGATGACTTTCAGGACTGGGGGGGGCGACAGGAACGCTGGCTGAAAGGACGCGACAACCAGTGGTACTTCATCACGCCCAGCGGCGAACTCCACCAATGGAAAGGGCGGGAAAATTTTCTCGGTTGGGCCAACCGCTGCATCCAGCGATTGCTTCGTGGAAAACACGTCAATAGCAGCTACATTGACACCTTTGGCGCCATAACTTCAACAGCAGCGGCCTCCACTGAAAGTGCTTCGACAGAAACCGCTGCCACAGAAACCGTTACCACAAAAGCGCAGAGTAACCCGTTCTACGAAGACCCTCGCAAACTTACTGCACGAGTGTTGAAATCGATTGATTCCGGTCCAGAGGTGCTGAAACGTCTGACGGAACAACTTCAGCCAGTCGGCGAAGAGTCCGAGCAGCGGACTGCCGAAGGTCGACGGCTCGCTCTGGAACGGCTGAAAGGGATTCTCTACTCAGACAATGGTAAATTGACCGGGATTATGGTCACCCTGAGTGAAGCAGGGCTGGAGGATACCCGCAACGTATTGGGACGCGGTATTCTCGGAAAACCGCGTGGCAAACTTGTCGATCTGGCGGTCGAGTCAGGTATCCTGCCACCACCGATACCGCCTCTGACGCCCTGGGGTAAAGATCCACCGTTGGCAGATTCCGTCTTGCGGGCAGGCGGTCCGTTAGTCGACAACGTGGCCATTGACGAAGAAGGGCAAATCACGCTGGTGCGGCTGGTGGGTCTCAGTATCGGGCTGGGCATCGTGCTGTCCTACCTGTGTTTCCGTAGCTTTCAAGTGACAACCGCAGTCTTCCTGGTGGGTGCGATGAGCGCCGTAGTCAGCCTGGGCATCGTCGGCTGGACGAACGGAAATGTCGATGCGATCTTGATGTCGATGCCTTCACTGGTCTACGTACTGGGGATTTCAGGCGCCGTCCACATTGTCAATTACTACCGGGATGCGGTACGCGAACACGGCGTTGCCGGTGCCTCGGAACGCGCCCTGGCGCATGCCTGGTGGCCGTGCACGCTGGCAGCAATTACGACTGCCCTGGGACTTGTTTCGCTGAACAGCAGCAATGTAGTGCCGATCAGCAACTTCGGCCTTTACTCGGCAATCGGTGTACTCGCCAGCCTCACTTTTCTGTTCGCGTTTCTACCTTCCGCATTGGCGGTCTTTCCACCGCGTTTCCGTAATCAATCGAACGCCAATACCTCCAGCGCCGCTGAGTCCGAAGGCCGGGTCGCTCAGTTCTGGGAAATGGTAGGACGCTTCGTCATCCGCTGGCACTGGCCGGTAACCCTGGGCTGTGTTCTCCTGATGATTGCCGTCGGGATGGGACTGACCAAAGTCCAGACCTCAGTCAAACTGCTTAAGCTCTTTGATCCAAGCGCCAAAGTGATTAAGGACTACGCCTGGATCGAAGACCAGATCGGTCAACTGGTCCCGATGGAATTGATTGTTCACTTCAGCCCAGATCTGATCCAACCGACACGCGAAGAAATAACGCAACGCCGGGAAGCCGATACGTTGACGGACGAACAGCGTCACGACTTCTTCTTTCGACTCAACACGGTCGAACGCGTCGAGGTGGTGGGACTCATACAAGCCGCTGTGAGCGAGGTATTTGGTAACGGCGGCCAGGAAGTTGTCGGTAACGGCATGTCCGTCGCGAGCTTTGTACCCGACGTACCGTTCCCAAATCGGGCAGGCAAGCGGATGCGCGGGATTTTCGACCAGCGCATTGAGCAGGCCATGGATGAGTTGCTGGCCGAAGAGTATCTCGCCGTCGATGACGTCGACAACCACGAGCTGTGGCGCATCAGTATTCGGGTTGCTGCATTAAGTGATGTCGATTACGGCGCCTTTGTCAGCGAACTAAAAAAAGTCGTTGAACCGATCCTGCTGGCCTGCCGTTACCGAGAAGAAATCCTGCGCAAGCTCGACGGTGAACCCGGTACTGTGGGATACCTGAACTCCAAACTACTGATCCTCGGTGCGGCAAACCCCGGTGGCAAAGATCCGGCCGACCTGGCTGCCCTTTGGAAATCCGGGCGCATCGGCGAATGCCAAAGTGCTCTCTTTGCGAGGACGCTCCATCGGCTACTGCATGCCAACGGCTACCGTCAAACCCTGCGTGCCAAGCAGACTCTCTTCTGGCACGATCCCCAAACTGACAAATTTGCCCAGCTCATGAAAGACTCACCCGAGAAGTGGGCTGAGTTTGCCGCGCGTTTTGATTGCCTGGTGTTCGCCGCCGATCACCCGCTGTACAACCTGCCTGCGTTGCAGGAGCGTAGCGAGCATTTCGTCGATGTGCGCAGCCATCAGTTCGATAGAACCAGCCAATCCCCACTGACCAACCTGACAGCCAAACAGCGTCACGAAACAACTGGCGCAACTGAGAAGATCCGGGTGACATACACCGGTGTCGTACCCATTGTCTACAAGGCCCAGCACACCCTCCTCAACAGCCTCGTGATCAGTATCTTCTGGGCGTTCGTCATGATCGCCGGGGTGATGGTCTTTCTACTAGGCAACTGGGAACGCCCGTTCAAACCGCTGCGTGCGGTCAATCTAGGTGGTGGGGCCTTGTCAATGCTTCCCAATGTATTCCCTGTCGTACTCGTATTTGGAGCGATGGGACACTTGGGCATCGTGGTCGATATCGGGTCCATGATGTGCGCCGGCGTTGCGATGGGCGTCGCCGTCGACGACACGATCCACTTTCTGACGTGGTTCCGCAACGGTATCACCGCAGGACTGCCCCGCCACGAAGCAGTGATCCTGGCCTATCGTCGGGTTGGCGCAGCGATGACACAGACCACATTGATCGGCGGCCTCGGATTTTCGGTTCTCTCCTTTAGTACATTTACCCCCACACAGCGTTTCGGAACCCTGATGCTGACACTCCTGTCGGCGGCATTACTTGGTGACCTGGTCATGCTGCCGGGCCTCCTTGCCAGCCCGCTAGGACGTTTCTTTTGCCCCCCCGGCAAGAGAAACTCACCACGCGAACAGACGAACGCCCCTGCAATTGCCAACACGACAACGGAAGCAACGCCATCTGAGTCGCCTGAACTTTTCGAAACAGGCAGCGGCCCCGCCAGTCCACACACGACACGGCTTGACGGACCACATCGGCAGCGAAGCATCGGGCACTAGCAGCCGCCGAATCGCCTGAAGCGTACTGGGCTCTGCCCCGAACACAGGCTCGAAAACCGGCAGCATTTGCGTTCATACCGTGTCAAAGCCACCCAGGCTTCGCAGATATTCGGCGCTGCGTTGAGCGGCTTCAGCAGGCCCCATCAAATGGGCGTACGCCTGGTGAACCGTAAAGAAACCATCGTAGCCACTTGCCTGTAACCCATCGACGACACGTTGGAAGTCAACACCGCCGGCCTCCCACAAAGGAATATGATGAAACCGACGATCGCCCAGGCACCAGGTCTCCAGCGACTCCGGGCCGCCAGGGTCCAAGCGGTGGTTTTGCACGTACGCATTCATCAAATAGGGAGCCAGCAGGCGAATCGCGGCCTCGTCGTAATCTTCCCCACAAAGTAACAGGTTGGCGGGTTCGTAGATAATCCCGAAATTATCCCGCCCAATCTGCTCCAGCACTTCAATCGATTGTTCGACCTGCTCAAACAAGGTCGTGGTATGACATTGATTGGCCAACCGAATACGCCGTGCCGCCGCGAGATCTGCAGCACGCTGGGCATGCTCGATATCACTCTGCTGTTTCAAACAGACCCGAATCAAATCACAGCCGAGTGCCTCCGCCACGTCCAGACTAGGGCCTATGTCCCTGAGACTCGTCGGGCCTTGCGCATTATTCAACGGCACATCAAAATCAGCCGTCACCATGGAAACCACGAGTCCCGCGTCCTCAACTTGCTGCCGCATGGCCACCAAGTCACTGCGTGACGTCTGCACGCCACCTGCGCTGGCGCGCAGACAGACCCCCTGATAACCGTGCGCAACTGCCAATGCGAGGATATCGGCAAACGGCACATTCAAACTGGTTTTGCTGAGTGCTTCCGCGACCCGCACAGAGAGGGAGAGTTTCATGTGACCAGTCTCTCGCTCAGGATTTACTCGCCACCACGCTGCCTGCCAGCAGCACAACTCTGTGCCAGAAAGTGACGCAGTAGCTGGCCTCTGACTTAGACGCGTCGCCGTTCTTTCAAGCGGACAGCCTTGCCGATCCGATCACGCAAAAAGTAGAGTTTGG
>CAZITS010000030.1:6082-9009 GCA_964542185.1 uncultured Pirellulaceae bacterium | reverse complement strand
CGTTCTTTCAAGCGGACAGCCTTGCCGATCCGATCACGCAAAAAGTAGAGTTTGGCGCGTCGCACGACACTAGAACGTTTCACATCCACATTTTCGATCCGTGGTGAGTGCAGGGGAAACTTGCGTTCCACGCCCTCCCCAGCGACGATGCGTCTGACGGTGAACATCTCGCGAGTCCCGCTACCACTGCGGGAAATCACAGTACCTGAAAAAATCTGAATCCGCTCTTTCTCGCCTTCGAGAATTCGCGTGTGCACGTCAACCGTATCGCCGACTTCAAAGAAGGGCACTTCCGACTTCCGGTAGCTACTTTCGACCAGATTCATCAACTGCTGGCTCATCGTCTCTGTCTCTTTCCTGACAGGCTCACGGCCCGTGCAAAAGTAATATTCTTCGCTGCAACTACCGGACAGGCTAGGTCAGTCGGTCGTCACCACGATCAAGCAAATCGGCACGCCTTTCACGAGTTCGCTGTAGCGTTTGTTCTTGGCGCCATTTCAAAATCGCGTTGTGATTCCCACTCAATAACACTTCAGGCACAGTGTAGCCACGATACTCCCGAGGACGTGTGTACTGGGCAAATTCAAGTAATCGGTTTCCTTGCGAAAAAGAATCCTCAACAGAGCTTCGCTCATCACCCAGCACGCCTGGTACCAGGCGTGCCACAGCATCTATCAATACCATGGCAGCAACTTCACCACCACCGAGAATATAGTCGCCTATTGAAATCTCATCCGGCTGAAGAATCTCCGTCACGCGTTGGTCAAAACCTTCATAGCGACCACACAGCAACTGCAAAGAAGATTCACTCGCCAATTCTTCTACGATCGGTTGCGTCAGTCTCCTGCCTTGCGGTGTCAGCAGGATGAGCCGTCCGGCTGACGGCAGACCCGCACGCACGGCCTCAACGCACTCTACAACCGGCTCAACCTTGATCACCATCCCCGGACCACCCCCAAAGGGGCGATCATCTACTGTCCTATGTTTGTCCTTTGTCCAAAGCCGAAAATCGTGCAGTTGGACGTCCACGATTTTTCGCTCGATAGCTTTCGCCAGAATACTCTGGCCCAAGTAGCCAGACAGAATTTCTGGGAACAGGGTAAAAAGATCGAGCCGCATCGGGCTATTCACTCTCTTTGTTTTCTTCGCTCTCCGTAGCAGTCTTACCGGCGTCGGGTTCATCCAACACGTCGTCGAGCGCTTCTGTTTCAGCGGCGGCCTCACTGGCTGCCGATTCGGTGGCTTCCTCACTGGCCGTCGATTCAGGAGCAGCAGCCGGAGTTTCTGTTTCAGCCTGATCTGTCGCTTCCTGCGACTCCGGCGTAGCGGCTTCTTCCTGCTCGGGCAGGGGGACCTTTTGCGGGGGTGGTGCTACGGGCTTCTGACTCGCCAGTCGCTCAATCGCTTCTTTCTGCTGCTCCACGCACCTGCCATTCGTGCCGTACTTGTCGATCAAAACCTTGACCTTCTCGGTCGGCAACGCACCTTGGGAGATCCAGTAGTCGATCCGCTCGTTCTGCAAAATCGCGCGAGCATCTGTCTCTCCCAACATGGGATCGTAATAGCCCAACTCTTCGATGACCTTGCCGTCACGGGGAGAGCGTGAGTCCATCGCACAAATGCGATAAAACGGCCGGTGCCGCCTTCCCAGTCGTTTCATTCGAATCCGAACTGCCACAAATGGTCTCCTTCAATTGTTCCGCTAGTCGCCCGCTTGGTTCTAGAACGCCCGTCGACGGCGGCCTTCTGTCCTCAACGTAATCCACCAGTGTAGCCGACAAAGGGCGAAAAAACGCCCCCCTCTCGAGAAATTCCGTCTAACCACCAGCATTCCGGCCGCGTAAACTCCGCCTCTGCCTGCGGAGCGCCTTGTCCCGCTGTTTTTTGGCCTGAGCACGTTGACGCGGTGACATTCGCTTTCCAGTTCCCTTTTTGACTCGAGGGGCCTGCGCGCCCGGATCGAGCATTCCACTATGCTGTAGCTCCTTGACGGCTTGCATCCGCGCCAGCGGACCTTTCCCTGCCATGCTCTGCATGATCGGTGCCATCGTATTAAATTGCTTGATCAGATCAGTCACCTGCCCCATTTCGACACCGGCCCCCCGGGCGATTCGGCTGCGACGACTGGCATCGATCAGTTTCGGTCGACGCCGTTCCTCAGGCGTCATGGAATCAACGATGCCGACGAGACGTTTCACATCTCCGTCCGCATCCGCCTGATCCATCATATCGGTCAGTCCGCCCATGCCTGGCATCAGGCCGACCATTTTCTTCATCAAACCGGGCTGAGAAAACTTCGTCAAAACTCCCTTGAAATCCTCCAGCGAAAAACTTCCTTCTTCCATCCGCTGTTGAAGTTCTTGCTGCTCTTTTTCGTCGACAATCTGCTGTGCGGTATGAACCAGGCCGAGAATGTCACCCAGGCCGAGAATGCGTTCCGCCATCCCCTCTGGGCGAAATGGCTCAAGTGCCTCGAGCTGTTCACCGGTCCCGATGAACTTGATCGGGACACCCGTAACATGCTTGACCGAGAGCAGGGCACCGCCACGCGCGTCGCCATCCAACTTGGTCATGATCACGCCATCCAGCTCCAGGGCTTCGTTAAATGCCTGGGCACTGTTCACGGCATCCTGGCCCGTCATGCCATCCACCACCAGGAAGCACTGATCCGGGCCGACCCGTTTGTCGATCCGGCTGAGTTCGTCCATTAACTCCTGATCGATTGCCAGGCGACCTGCGGTATCCAGGATCACCACATCGGCGCCTTCATCTCGGGCATGGCGGACCGCGTCCTGACAGACTTTGACCGGATCCTTCGTCTCTCGGTCTGAATAGACCGGAATCCCGAGTTGTTCACCTAGTACATGCAATTGATCAATGGCTGCGGGACGCTGCAAGTCCGCCGCGACGAGCATCGGCCGCGCCTT
>CAZITS010000030.1:0-6072 GCA_964542185.1 uncultured Pirellulaceae bacterium | reverse complement strand
CCACCACAGCATCTGTACGAACTCGTGCAAGGCACCTTCCTCGCCTTCCTCTTCAACAACAGGCGTGCCAGCTTTCCACAGCTCGTCGTCTTGCCAGACCCTTGCAAGCCACACAGCATCAACGTAGTGACATCCCGCCGAAGGTCGAACGACGGATCCACTGGACCGAGAATCTCGACCAGCTCGTCACGGACGATGCCCACCAGGTGTTCGCTGGGGTCCAACGCCAGCATTACCTTTTGCCCCATCGCCTTTTCACCGACGGCGGCCATAAAATCCTGGACCACCTGGTAGCTGACGTCGGCTTCCAGGAGGGAGCGTTCTACAAGCGCCAGACCGTCACGCATATTCGCTTCGGTCAACTTGCCTTTGCCGCGCAGCGTCTTGAACGCCGCGGTCAAACCATCATTCAAGGATTCAAACATGGCAGGGCCGCCGGAGAAGGCCAGCTGGTGCGAGAACGTGGCTGCCTACCTGGGCCACAACGGACGGCAGGACGCAGCACACACTTGGAAGGCATTCAGGGATCGCAGACCCCCGAAAACGAGTGGTAGTTTAGCGAATCCCAGGGATTCTTGTAAATCCGGCCCCGCCACACCAAAATCCGGCCCCGCCACACCAGCCGATTAGAACTGGAAAGTGGCGTTGCCGTGCAGGCCTTCCTTCACCTACTCTGCGCATCCTGAAACGCGGCCCACGCCCTAACCCGAGACTCGTCTCACACGAAGGACCTGGCAAGATGCTCTCTGTTGTCATTCCGATCCACAACGAAGAAGAGAACATTGAGCCGCTTTACGCCGAATTGACCCAAACGCTCCGCTCCATCGGCCAGTCAAGTGAAATGCTGTTTGTAGACGACGGCTCCTACGATGGGAGCTACCGCTGCCTTACGGACCTCGCCAGCCGCGACCCGGATGTCAAAATCATTCGATTTCGTCGAAATTTTGGCCAAACGGCCGCCTTGGAAGCAGGGATTCAGCTGGCCCGGGGAGAAGTCATTGTCACCATCGACGGTGATCTGCAGAACGACCCGGCCGATATCACCAAGATGCTGGAAAAATTTGACGCGGGCCACGATCTCGTACACGGTTGGCGCAAAGACCGCCAGGACGCCTGGCTGAGTCGCAAACTTCCGTCCCGCATCGCCAACTGGCTGATTTCCCGGGTAACACGTTTTCCCGTACACGATCTGGGGTGCACCTTAAAAGTCATTCGCCGTGAAATCGCCCAGGAACTCGAACTCTATGGTGAAATGCACCGCTTTATTCCGATCCTCGCCCACCGCCTGGGAGCCCGTTGTACCGAAATGGTCACCCACCACCGCGCGCGGCGGTTTGGCACCACAAAATACGGTATTTCTCGCACCGCACGAGTGATTCTGGATCTGGCAACAGTCAAATACCTGCTGGACTATAGCGCCAGTCCGATGAAGCTGTTCGGCGGGATTGGACTCTGCTGTGCCGTAATCTCGGGGGTCACCGGTGTCAGCACGCTGCTTATGAAATGGCTGGCCAACGTCGACATGACAGGCAACCCACTGTTGCTGCTCACCGCTCTGCTGGTTCTGGTGGCAGTCCAATTCGTGAGCCTGGGCCTGCTCGGGGAAGTCGCCGCGAGAATCTACTTCGGCAGGCAGGGAAAACAACACTACGCGATTCGCGACCTGACGAATATTACGCCAGAAGCGGTGCCCACGAGTCAGTCTTTGTCGCCCACCGTAATCCCCGGCCGCCGCGCTGCCTGAGGCGATGCAAACTGGCAGTTTCCTGTCTGGGGGGCTGCAAACCCTTGTCGGTCCACCGCAAAGCCGGTAGGATACTGAATTCCCAAAATTGGTATCGGGCGGACGTGGCTGGAGCACACCGGTGGTAACGAACAAAACGTACATGGCCAAGTCGGAAAACTTCGAGCGACACTGGTGGCTCGTTGACGCGACGGACAAGGTAGTGGGGCGTCTGGCTTCACAGATCGCCGTCATCTTGATGGGCAAACACCGGCCCACTTATACGCCACACGTTGACACGGGCGACTTCGTAGTCATCACGAACGCCGAAAAAGTCGTGTTTTCAGGGAAGAAGTGGCAACAAAAGACCTACACCTGGTATACAGGTTATCCGGGGCAGCGGTCCGAAACCGCTGAACGCAGACGCGACCGCAAACCCGAGCAGATTCTTCGGGAGGCGGTACGACGCATGCTGCCCAAGAATAGGCTCGGCACCCAGATGTTGGCAAAGCTGAAGATTTATGCGGGCCCCGAACACCCGCATCTGGCACAAGCCCCTGAGCCTAAAGAACTCACGGACAAATAAGCGAAAGCAGGCGAACCGATGGTCGCGGGAAAAAAAGACAAAATTAATGGTGACGCATTAGGTACTGGTCGACGCAAGTCGTCCGTCGCACGGGTTCGCATTCGGACGGGTACTGGCCAGATCACCGTCAATAAACGCTCGCTCGAAGAATATTTCCCCGTTGAAGACCAGCGCAAGTCGATCACTGAGGTCTTGAATTCAGTCGGCCACAGCGACGATATCGACATCTTGATTAAGGTCAACGGTGGTGGTGGCACAGGTCAGTCCGGCGCCTGCCGCATGGGAATTGCCCGCGCCTTGCTCAGCTACGACGAAGAGAGCTTCCCGGCCCTGCGGGATGGTGGCTTCCTGACGCGTGATTCACGCATGAAAGAGCGTAAGAAACCAGGTTTGCGTGGTGCTCGTCGTGGAACCCAGTTCTCGAAACGTTAACGCAGCCCAAATCCCACATCTTGCACCGTGACTTGGTGGCGGTTCTATGCACCTTGTGGATTATTCAGGGTGCATTATTCAGGCTGGCCAATGCGACGGTACTTCTCGCGATATTTGCGCCATAGTCTCTTGTGGCGATCGGAAAGTACTACGCGGCGCCCCTGAATATAGGCAGCCTCAACTCTGGTAGCAGTCAACAACGGGTTACCATTGGCCACAAACAGCGTAGCATCCTTTCCTTTGGCCAACGATCCGACCCGATCAGCAGTCCCCAGAATCTCTGCCGGTGAAAGTGTAATTGCCCGCAGCGCATCCTGCCTGGGAAGACCATAGGCAACGGCGGTGGCCGCATGATAAGGAAGGTTTCGCACGTTGGCCGCCCCAAATCGGCCAGAGCCTGAAATGCAGAATTTGACCCCTGCCCGTCGCAATCGGTCTGGAAGCGTAAAGGCCGCGTCGTAATCATCATCGCGACGGCGCGGCAAACGGTATACATTGCCAACGATTACTGCGACCTCATGCTCAACAAGTGCAGCTGCACAGTGGACCGCGTCATAGCCTCCATAGATGATCAAACGGACTTTATTACGAACTGCAAACGCGACCGCATCCTGAATTTGCTGAAGTTCATTTGCCGAAACAATGAGCGGCAACTCTCTCTTGATCACCGGGCGCATCGCCTCCCAGCGGATATCAGCAGGTTGACTGGCATCCGCTAAACGGCTTCGGTGATACGCTCGAGCATCGTCGAACGCCTGCTGCAATGCCTTTAGCGCCTGTGTACTTTGCCGTAATCGGCTTGCTGTCGTTCCTTCGATCCACCATTCGTCATGCGGAGAAATACCAGGCCAGTTGATGTGTAACCCTACTTCGGCTTTTACCGTGAGATCTTCATAAGTCCATCCGTCCAGTTGCAAAACCGCGGACTTGCCTGCGATCAGACCTCCTGTTGGAACGGTGGCCGCCAATAACACACCATTGCTTCGCGTTACAGGGATCAACTCACTGTCGGGATTGACTGCGACTTGTGCGCGAACGTTTGGATTAAGTTGCCCTGTTTCAGCGTGATCAACACTCGCGCGGACCCGGTTGACTTCAACCAGTCCCAAATTTGTATAGGCATCACATAAACCCGGAAAAACATGCTTCCCAGATACATCGATGACTTTGGTGCCTTTTGGAAAAGACCGCTTACGACCCACATACGAAATACTTCCACGACGGAATAGAACAACACCGTCTTCGATCGCAGGCCCCGAAACCGGGTACACCATCGCACCCACAAGAGCGATGGGAACCGTCTGGGGCGCGCCAGGGATCTCTGGAGACGCCAACGTCACCAGAGACATAGAGGAGCTAAACAGGAATACTGCAATGCAAGCAAACCGCCCGATCATGGTGTCAATCTCCCGCGGGGTTAAATACTCTGTAAAGCCGTGCTGCAACTGTTTCCTGCTTTATCTCATATCGCCTTGCAAACCGGACCCCGAAAAACGGTCCTTCCCAATGCCGACTCAGTCACGACCATTAACGTGGCGATGGTGGTGGCAAAACACATCCTCCCGAGGCCAAAGTTGCTCGTCGGGTGGCGCGGCTTCACCAGGCTTGAGCATCACCTCTCCAGAAGCCAATATTTTTTGGACTAATCGTGTCCGGCTACGACGCACTGACTCTCGTCTGCGAAGATCTTCACTACGTGAAAAGTACCGGCGGCCATCGATCCAAGTCTGCTCGCAAACCGAAAAAGTAGACAACGGCGACTTGCTCCAGACGACGAGATCTGCGTGTTTGCCCAATTCGAGCGAGCCGACATACTGGTCGATGCGCAATTGCCTGGCGGGATTCAACGTGACAAACTTGAGCGCCTCCTGACGGGGCACGCCTCCGTACTTCACCGCCTTGGCAGCCTCATGATTGAGATGCCGTGCGAGTTCACGATCATCGGAATTAAATGAGACGACAACGCCCGCGTTGTGCATCAGCGCACCGGCATAAGGAATCGCATCGTAGACCTCGAACTTATAGGCCCACCAATCAGAAAATGCAGACGCCATGGCACCGTGGCGTGCCAGCGCATCGGCCACCTTGTAGCCTTCTAGAATGTGTTGGAAAGTACCAATCGTAATTTGGAAATCATCGAGCGTGCGAATCAATGCCAGAACTTCATCCTGGCGATAGCTATGGCAGTGGATCCAGCGTTTCCCTCCCAACACCTCTGAGATTGCCTCCAATTCGAGGTCGCGTCGTGGTGGCAATCCCTGCCGCGTCCGTTCCCAATCGCGCCAGCGTTGCTGGTAATCCAAGGCAGCCTGAAAGGTGCCGCGGATAATCTGCTCGACTCCCATCCGTGTCTGTGGATAGCGCGTCGTAAACTCATCACCCCAGTTACTCTGTTTGACATTCTCTCCGAGCGCAAATTTGATTCCCGCTGGAGCCTCCACAAACTTCAAGTCCTCCGGCACTGCCCCCCACCGGAGTTTGATGACCTGATTTTGTCCACCAATTGGGTTTGCCGACCCATGGAGAATGTTTGAAGAAGTCACACCACCTGCCAACTGACGGTAAATATTAATGTCGTTCGAGTCGATAAAATCGCCGATCCGCACTTCCGCAGTGACCGCCTGCGCACTTTCATTCACACCGCCATCCGTCGCCATGTGTGAATGACAATCAACGATTCCCGGCGTGATGTGCTTGCCCTGACAGTCGATCACACGAGTGCCTGGCGGCGTCTGCAGTCGCCGGCCCACTGCGAGGATTTTTCCGCCACCAATCAAGATCTCAGCATTCCTGAGAATGCCGCGTTGCGCACAAGTCCACAGCGTGGCATTCTTGAACAACACATGCTCCGGCTGTTCTGGTTGCTGCAAGACGCCAAAAGCGCCTAAAGGATAACGCAGCGCCTCCCGTACCAGCTGTGGCTTGCTCTCAGGAACAGCGGGCTGAGGCGGCTTTTCCCGGTCTGCTCCACCATTTGGGCGCGCAATGCTGTTGCGAGTTGCCGTAATCTTCTCGGCGACACCATCGGGCCATACCACCTGGCCACGCCCGCTCCACTCCTCTTTCTTGAAGAGCACCACGGTCAGTCGAGCCAACCCCTTTTGGCCGAACTCCTTGGCGTCAAAAATCGCTGTCAACCGATCTCCCGCGGCCGTCAACCGCAGTAAAGGTATCGCAGTCGCGGCATCCGCTGCATCCGGATTTTCAGCACGTCGCACGGTACCAGACAGTTTCTCCCCGGCCACGGTCACATCGAGAAAGAGCGGTCCTTTTCCTTGCTGCCCAACTAAGCGCCACCGCCCAGTTGGGTCATTCCGGGCTGGAATGGTTT